>NZ_JASCOO010000051.1:0-30977 GCF_029959485.1 Stenotrophomonas sp. PS02301 | reverse complement strand
AGCTGATCCTCACCTGGTGGCCGGTCGTGCTGGTGGCCGTTGGTATCGGCCTGCTGTTCGGCCGGCACTACCGGTCACGCGACAGTGGACCCAGGGATGATCAGGTGCGCGGCAGGGTGACGCCGGTCTGGCCCTGGTACTTGCCGCCGCGATCCTTGTACGAGGTCTCGCAGATATCGTCCTTGTCGGCCTGGAAGAACAGCATCTGCGCCACGCCTTCATTGGCATAGATACGCGCCGGCAACGGCGTGGTGTTGCTGAATTCCAGGGTGACGTGGCCCTCCCATTCCGGCTCCAGCGGGGTCACGTTGACGATGATCCCGCAGCGCGCATAGGTGCTCTTGCCCAGGCACACCACCAGGGTGTCGCGCGGGATGCGGAAGTACTCCACCGTGCGCGCCAGCGCGAAGCTGTTGGGCGGGATGATGCACTCGTCGCCCACGATATCCACGAAGCTGCCCGGGTCGAAGTGCTTGGGATCGACGATGGTGGAGTTGATGTTGGTGAACACCTTGAACTCGCGCGAGCAGCGCACGTCGTAGCCGTAGCTGGAGGTGCCGTAGCTGACGATGCGCTGGCCGTTGGCCTGCTTGACCTGGCCGGCTTCGAACGGCTCGATCATGCCCTGCTGCTCGGCCATCTGACGGATCCAGCGGTCACTCTTGATGCTCATGTAAGGGGGTCCTGGGCTGCGCCGGTTCGGGCCCGCCATTATGCCGCAGCCCCCCTGCCCCGGCACGCGTAGGCGGGGCCGCTGCGGCGACTGCCCCGGCTCAGATCAGCGAGGACAGGATCGGAATGTTGGCGCGCGGGCGCTTGGCCACTTCCTCGATCAGGCGCTGCGCGGCGCGCAGATAGGCCTGGGCGGCCGAGGATTCCGGCGCGGCGGCGGTGATCGGGGTGCCCGCATCGCCCTGCTCGCGGATGCCGATTTCCAGCGGGAGCGAGCCCAGCAGCGGCACCCCGTACTGGGCAGCCATGCGCTCGCCGCCGCCTTCGCCGAACAGATGCTCCACCTGGCCGCAGTTGCTGCAGGTGTGCACGGCCATGTTTTCGACAATGCCCAGCACCGGCACCTCGACCTTCTCGAACATCTTCAGCGCCTTCTTCGCATCCAGCGTGGCGATGTCCTGCGGCGTGGTGACGATCACCGCACCGGCCAGCGGAATCTTCTGGGTCAAGGTCAGCTGGATGTCACCGGTGCCCGGCGGCAGATCGATCAGCAGATAGTCCAGGTCGTCCCACAACGTATCGTTGAAGAACTGCGTCATCGCCGAGGTCGCCATCGGACCGCGCCAGATCATCGGCGTCTCGTCCTCGATCAGATACCCGATCGACATGGTCTCCACCCCGAAGGCGCGCATCGGCTCGATCGACTTGTTGTCCGGACTCTCCGGGCGACCGCTCAGGCCAAGCATCGCCGGTACGCTGGGGCCGTAGATATCGGCATCCAGCAGGCCCACGCGCGCGCCGAGCGCGGCAAGTGCGACAGCCAGGTTGACCGCGGTGGTCGACTTGCCGACCCCGCCTTTGCCTGACCCCACCGCGATCACGTTGCGGATGCGCGGATGCGGCGACAACCCCTTCTGCACTTGGCTGGCGTGGGGACGACGCGTCTGGCTGGCACTCACTGCGGGCACTCCGGAAACACAACAATGGGACGCACCACTATACAACCTTGACTGCACCTGACTGAAAATCGCGATTGCTACGAAACCATGCAATTTTCGTTAAGTTCATGTTACGGTCGAAACGCACTACGTTGAGCGTTTTCCGCGCGTTCCGGGAGGGAATCATTGGCGTCAGTGCTTTCTGTTTTGTTCTATGGACTATCAATGAATTACAGCACCACCGCACGTCGCAACACGCTCGCCGCTGCATTGTTCTCGGCCCTGATCGCCACTGCAGCCGCTCCGGCCATGGCACAGGATAAAGCCACGACGCTGGACAAAGTCACCGTCACCGGCTCGCTGATTCCGCAGACCGATATCGAAACCCAGACTCCGGTGATGTCCATCACCGCGCAGGACATCCAGACCCGCGGCTTCACCAGCGTGGCCGAAGTCCTGCAGCAGTCCTCGCTGACCACCGGCGGCCTCCAGGGCGGCCAGACCTCGGCGTCCTTCACCCAGGGCGCGGAAGCCTCGGGCATGTTCGGCCTGAATCCGGGCTACACCAAGTACCTGATCAACGGCCGTCCGATGATGTCGTACCCGGCGCTGTACAACGGCGGCGATACGTTCAACAACATCAGCGGCATTCCGATCGACATCGTCGAGCGCATTGAAGTCCTGCCGGGCGGCCAGTCGTCGCTGTACGGTTCGGACGCCATTGCCGGCGTGGTCAACATCATCCTCAAGGAACGCATGGACGGCGGCAGCATCTCCGTTCGTGGCGGCACCTACACCGAAGGCGGCGGCAACAGCGTGCGCTTCAGCGGCGCGCATGGTTTCAGCGCGTTCGATGACCGCTTCAACGCACTGGTCAACGTGCAGATCGAGTCGAGCAACCCGATCTGGGGCTACCAGCGCGACCTGACCCGCACCACCAATGCCAACGGCTACACCGCACAGCTGCCGAGCAATGATTTCGCCGTCATCGACGCCGATACCAACCGCCTGTACATGATGGACCCGAACAACTGCGCCAACGTGGCCGGCCAGTTCGGCGGTACCACGGTGCTGGGCAATCGCCCGACCGGCCAGTCGTGCGGTACCTACTTCGGCGCCGGCTACAAGACGCTGAAGAACGGCAAGGACAGCGGCCAGTTCTATTCCGCGATGACCTTCGACGTCAACGACAACCTGCAGCTGTTCGCCGACGTGCTGTACAGCAAGGAAAAGACCGAGTACACCTCCGGCTCCAGCTACCTGTGGTGGGGCACCAAGAGCGGCATGGGCGGCTTCTACGACCAGTCCTCGGGCAAGGTGGTGAACCTGCAGCGTGCATTCGCACCGGAAGACATCGGTGGCCAGGGCTACAACGACGTCCTCAACAGTGACGAGAGCCGCTCCTACCAGGTGACCCTGGGCGCGAAGGGCATGGCCGGCAACTGGGACTACAGCGCCAGCTTCACCCGCGGTGAGTACAAGCTCACCGAAAACAAGTTCATGCGTTGGAAGGACCCGATCAACAACTACTTCGCCGAACACGTCCTGGGCCCGCAGCTGGGCACCACGGCCGACGGCTGGGGCATCTACAACCCGAACTACGACGCGTTCTACTCGCCGATCTCGCCGGAAGATTTCGCCAGCTTCACCGGCTACGCGACCAACCGCAGCCGTACCTGGCAGAACCTGGGCCGCGTGCAGATCACCAACGGCTCGCTGTTCTCGCTGCCGGGCGGTGACGCCGGTTTCGCGGTCGTGGTCGAAGGTGGCAGCGAAGGCTGGGATTACTCGCCCGACCAGCGTCTGCTCGACGGCCAGGTGTGGGGTTCGTCGGCCGTGGCCGGCAATGGCCACCGCAGCAACTATGCGGTGACCTCCGAGCTGCGCATGCCGGTCCTGGAGCAGGTCACGGTGACCGCCTCGGGTCGCTACGATGCGTTCAAGATCGCCGACAACACCGTCGACAAGGCCACCTACAGCCTGGGCCTGGAATACCGCCCGATCGACAGCCTGCTGTTCCGCGGCAAGTACGGCACCGCGTTCCGCGCACCGACCCTGTCCGATGCCTTCCAGGGCAAGAGCGGGTACTACGCGGCCAACTCGACCGATTACTACCGTTGCGGCACCCTGGGCTATGCACCGGGCAATACCGCCGACTGCCGTTACCACGACAACGTCTCGGTGTACTCCGAGCGTGCCGGCAACCCGGACCTGGAGCCGATCACGGCCGACGTCTGGAACGCCGGCGTGGTCTGGGCACCGATGCCGAACCTGTCGATCTCGGCCGACTACTACAACTGGAAGATCGAGAACGAAGTCGATACGGCCAGCACCGACCAGTTGCTGCTGGCCGAGTACTACTGCCGCAACGGCCTGCCGAACGGTTCCTCGGCCAGCTGCCAGAACGTGGCGGACTGGGTCGTGCGCGACGCCGCCGGCAACCTGAGCAGCCTGTACACCCCGAAGATGAACGTGGCTCGCCAGAACCTGCAGGCCGTGACCGTCGGCTTCAAGTATCTGCAGGACATCGGCCGTTTCGGCTCGCTGCAGTTCTCGGCCAACTACACCAACATGCTCAAGCGTGAAGTGCAGTCGCAGCCGGGCGAGGAGTTCCAGGATCTGCTGGGCAACCCGATCGCGATGTGGAACTACGACAACTTCGCCAAGGTCCGCAGCGATGCGTCCGTGGGCTGGTCGGTCGACAAGTTCACCACCACGCTGTACGCGAACTACATCGGCAAGACCCCGAACTACCTGGCCGGCATCAATGGCTATGACTACGTCCACCCGGCATCGGGCAAGGCCGCAGGCAAGTGGGGTTCCTACACCACGTACAACCTGAGCGTGAACTATCGCGCACAGGACGACCTGACGCTCTCGCTGATGGTCAACAACGTGTTCAACAAGATGCCCGACGGCCAGGCTTACAGCTACCTGGGCACCTCGGGTGCGCCGTACAACACCGGCCTGTACAACGCATACGGCCGTGCCGTGTACGTCCAGGCCAAGTACGACTTCGGCAAGTAATCGCCGCAGGCAGCACCGGCGACCGTGCAGGGCCCTGCCCTGCCGGTTCGCCAACCGGAACGCCCCGAAAGGGGCGTTTCGCGTTTGTGCACCTGCAACCGGCGTGATGCCCGTCCGCCTGCCTGGCTACAACGACACGCGCCGCCTCAACAGGGGCATGTGCATGTCCGACGTTTTCATGGCGCGATGCGCCTATGGGACAGGCATATGCACACCGATCTCAGTTGTTAATTCCGAGCCATATTTAGCATTCACTCATTGACGAAACATAAATAAAATTTCATTTAGTCCCAGGCAATTGTTTTTCAACGCCTTTCACTTTCCGTCAACGCTCAGCGCTTATCGACGATGACCATTCAGAGAATTTCACGTTAAGCGTGTGTTACGTTCGCCGCACGCCGGTTTCAACTGAACGCAGAATGAAACCACCAAGGACGGCCGCCCAGGCCTGATACCGGTTCGTTGTTGAACGCAGTCAAGAAGTCCCATGGAAGGGAAAGCCACGACATCACTACTACACGGGGTTGCACATGTCTTGCCAAGGTAATTCGATCTCGCGTCATCCGCTTGCCGCCGCCGTTCTCACCGGCCTGCTGCTCACCAGCGCCTCCGTCTTCGCACAGGACAACGCCGCCACCAATCTCGATCGTGTCACTGTCACCGGGTCCTTGATCCCGCAGACCGAGATCGAGAACCACACGCCGGTCCTGACTGTCACCGCCGAAGACATCCAGACCCGCGGCTTCACCAGCATCTCCGAAGTCCTGCAGCAGTCTTCGCTGACCACCGGTGGCCTGCAGGGCGGCCAGACCGCCGCCTCGTTCACCCAGGGCGCTGAAGCGGCCGGCATGTTCGGCCTGGATCCGGGCTATACCAAGTACCTGATCAATGGCCGGCCGATGCTGCAGTACCCGGCGCTGTACAACGGCAGCGACGCGTTCAACAACCTCAGCGGCATTCCGATCGACATCGTCGAGCGCATTGAGATCCTGCCGGGCGGCCAGTCCTCCCTGTACGGCTCGGATGCGATCGCCGGTGTGGTCAACATCATCCTGAAAGAACGCATGGACGGCGGCGTGCTCAACGTCCGCGGGGGCGCCACCACCGAAGGCGGCGGCAACAACATCCGCGTCAGCGGTGCCAAGGGCTTCAACAGCGCCGATGACCGCTTCAATGCGCTGGTCAATGTGCAGTACGAAAAGAGCAACCCGATCTGGGGCTACCAGCGCGACCTGACCCGCACCAACAACCGCGTCGGCTACAGCGCGCAGGTGCCGGCCAACGATTTCCTGGTCTATCTGCCGGCGGACAACAACGCGTTCGTGATGATGGATCCGACCCGCTGCGCCAGCGTCGCCGGCCAGTTCGGCGGCACCACCGTGCTGGGCACCCGCGCGGCCGGCGAGTCCTGCGGTTCGGCCTACGGCGCCGGCTACCGCACACTGAAGAACGACAAGGAGAGCAGCCAGTTCTACAGCTCGATGACGTTCGATGTGAACGACAACTTCACCCTGTTCGCCGATGCGTTGTACAGCCTGGAAGAGGTCAAGTACACGCCGGGTTCGGGCTATACGTTCTGGGGCAGCGACCTGAGTTTCGGCGCGTTCTATGACCAGGACACCGATCAGTACATGAACCTGCAGCGCGCGTTCGCGCCCGAAGACATCGGGCCGAACGGCTACAAGGACATCCTCAACACCGACCGCAACAAGGCCTACCAGGTCACCCTGGGCGGGCGTGGCACCTTCGGCAACTGGGACTACAGCGCCAGCTTCAGCCGCGGCGAGTACAAGCTCACCGAGCGCGGCTTCGTGCGCTGGGCCGATGACATCGACAGCTACTTCGAAGACCGCGTGCTCGGCCCGGTGCTGGGCACCACCGATGACGGCTACAACATCTACAGCCCGAACTGGGGCGCGTTCTATTCGCAGCTGCCGGCCGGTGATTTCCAGAGCTTCACCGGCTACACCTACAACCAGAGCAAGACCTGGCAGAACCTGGGCCGCTTCCAGATCACCAACGGCTCGCTGTTCACCCTGCCCGGTGGCGATGCAGGTTTCGCCGTGGTCGCCGAAGCCGGCAGCGAAGGCTGGGACTACCGCCCGGACGAGCGCTTGATGGATGGCAGCGTGTGGGGCACCACCTCGGTAGCCGGCAATGGCCATCGCAGCAACTACGCCGTCACCTCCGAACTGCGCCTGCCGCTGATCGACTCGCTGACCGTCACCGGTTCGGGCCGCTATGACGCCTACAAGATCGCCGACAACACCGTCGACAAGGCCACCTACAGCGTCGGCGTAGAGTTCCGTCCGATCGAAAGCCTGCTGTTCCGCGGCAAGTACGGCACTGCGTTCCGTGCGCCGACCCTGCCCGATGCCTTCCAGGGCGAGAGCGGCTACTACGCCAACGGCGCGGTCGATTACTACCGTTGCGGCCAGCTCGGCTACGCCCCGGCCGATACCCTGGCCTGCCCGTACGGCAACGAATCGGTGTTCGGCGTGCAGGCCGGCAACACCGAGCTGGAACCGATCACCGCCGATGTCTGGAATGCCGGCGTGGTCTGGGCACCGATGAACAACCTCTCTGTCTCGGTGGACTACTACAACTGGAAGATCGACAACGAAGTCGACACCCTGAGCTCGGACCAGCTGCTGCGCGCGGAATACTACTGCCGCAATGGCCAGGGCAACCCGACCTCGGCCAGCTGCGAGAACGTCGCGGACTGGATCACCCGCGATGCCGCCGGCAACATCGAGCAGATATTCACGCCCAAGCTCAACGTCGCGCGCCAGAACCTGCAGGCCCTGACGGCCAGCTTCAAGTACGTGCAGGACATCGGACGCTTCGGCTCGCTGCAGTTCGCCAGCAACTACACCAACATCCTCAAGCGCGAGCTGCAGCCGCAGCCGGGCGATGACTACCTGGATCTGCTGCGCGACCCGTATGCGATGTGGTACTACGACGCCTACGCCAAGGTCCGTACCGATGGGTCGGTGGGCTGGGCCAAGGACCGCTGGACCACCACGCTGTACTTCAACTACATCGGCAAGACGCCGAACTACATGTCCTACCTGGGCGAGAGCTTCGACTACGTCCACCCGTCCGGTTACAAGGCTGGCAAGTGGGGCTCGTACACCACCTACAACCTGAGCGTGAACTACCGGGCGTTGGACAACCTCACCCTCTCGGTGATGGTCAACAACGTGTTCAACAAGATGCCCGACGGCCAGGCCCACAGCTACGCCGGCAACATCGCCTCGCCGTACAACAGCAGCATCTACAACCCGTACGGCCGCGCGGTGTATGTGCAGGCCAAGTACGATTTCGGCACCAAGACCAACTGAGCCGCCCCCAGGGATGACACCCCCAGGCCCCGCCGCAAGGCGGGGCTTTTCTTGTCCGCCCGGGGCCAGGGCCACGTCCGCAGTTGACCGGATCGGGCCTCTTGCCATCGGCCATGACCTTCGACACCCTTGCAGGCCGGGCCAGCGGCGTATCGTCTGGCCCACAGGCCCTTCCGGGCCATTCCTGCATGACTTTCCGGCCTGGAGGCCAATCACGTGATCGCTCGTACACCCAAACTGGTACTGCTGACCCTGGCCGTTTCGGCCGCGCTGGTCGGCTGCGGCAAGAACGAAACCCCGGCCACGGACAGCGCAGCCTCCACCGCCGCGCCGGCGGCCCCCGCCGCCACCGAGTACACGCTCGACGAGAGCAAGCTGCCGGCCTACAACGCCTTCCACCCGTCCGATCTGGACACCAGCATGGACGCCTGCGGTGCGTTCGGTGACTACGTCAACAGCAAGTGGCTGGCCGCCAATGAGATCCCGGCCGACCGCACCAGCTGGGGCGCCTTCACCATCCTGGACGAGCGCTCGGTCGCCGTGCAGCACCAGCTCGCCGAGCAGGTCGCGGCGGTCAAGAACCCGGCCGGCATCGAAAAGATCGTCGGCGACTTCTGGGCCACCGGCATGGACGAAGCCAAGATCAATGCCCAGGGCATCGAGCCGATCAAGGCCGAACTGACCGCCATCGACGGCCTGCAGGACAAGGACGCGATCGCCAACTACCTGCGCACCAGCGCGGCCAAGGGCGAGAACGTGCTGTTCGGCTTCGGTCCGGAAGCGGACTTCAAGAATTCCAGCATGAACCTGGCCTACGCCAGCCAGGGCGGCCTCGGCCTGCCCGACACCACTTACTACACCGACGCCAAGAACGCCGACAAGCTCAAGGCCTACCAGGCCCATGTGGCCAAGGTGCTGGAACTGGCCGGCGTGGCCACGGCCGATGCCGAGAAGCAGGCCGCCGATGTGGTCAAGTTCGAAACCCGCCTGGCCAAGGCCTCCAAGTCCAGCGTCGAGCTCTCGCGCGATGTCTCGCTGTTCTACAACCCGGTCACCGTGGCCGATGCGGACAAGCTGACCCCGAACTTCAGCTGGACCGAGTTCTTCAAGGCCCAGGGCATCGCCGCGCCGGAGAAGTTCTCGCTGGCCATGCCAAGCTTCCACCAGGAAGTGAGCAAGGCGCTGGGCGACACCGATCCGTCGGTGTGGCGCGCCTACCTGCGCTTCCACACCGTGGACGGCGCCTCGCCGTACCTGGCCGATGCCTTCGTCAACGAGAACTACAACTTCTACGGCAAGACCCTGAACGGTCAGAAGGAGCAGAAGCCGCGTTGGAAGCGCGTGCTGGGCACCATCGAAAACGATGCCGGCGATGCGTTCGGCCAGCTGTACGTCAAGGTCGCGTTCTCGCCGGAAGCCAAGGCCAAGATGGAAGAACTGGTCAAGAACCTGGCCGCCTCGCTCAAGGAGCGCATCCAGGGCCTGACCTGGATGAGCGACGAGACCAAGGCCAAGGCGATCGCCAAGTGGGAAACCTTCACCCCGAAGATCGGCTACCCGGACAAGTGGCGTGACTGGAGCGGCCTGACCACCGGTCGCGACAGCTACCTGGGCAACGTGCGCGCGGCGAACGAATTCAATTACAAGTTCGCGCTGTCCAAGATCGGCCAGCCGGTGGACAAGACCGAGTGGGGCATGACCCCGCAGACGGTCAATGCCTACTACAACCCGCTGCAGAACGAGATCGTGTTCCCGGCCGCCATCCTGCAGCCGCCGTTCTTCGACCCCAAGGCGGATGATGCGCTGAACTACGGCGGCATCGGTGCGGTGATCGGCCACGAAATGACCCACGGTTACGACGACCAGGGCAGCCGTTTCGGGCCGACCGGCAACTTCGAGAACTGGTGGACCGAAGCCGACACCAAGAACTTCAGCGGCCTGACCGGCAAGCTGATCAAGCAGTTCGATGGCTACAAGGTGGATGGCCAGCCGGTCAACGGCAAGCTGACCCTGGGCGAGAACATCGCCGACCTGGGTGGCCTGGCCACCGCCTACGATGCCCTGCAGAAGGCCTCGGCTGGCAAGGAAGACCCGAAGGTCGACGGCTTCACCCGCGACCAGCGCTTCTTCTTCAACTGGGCCACCGTGTGGCGCACCAAGTACACCCCGGAGAACATGAAGGTCCGTCTGGCGACCGACCCGCATGCCCCGGCGCAGTTCCGTGCGATGGGCGCCCCGTCGAACCTGCCGACCTTCGCCGCTGCGTTCCAGTGCAAGGCCGGTTCGCCGATGGTGCGCGCAGGCGACCAGCAGGTGGTGATCTGGTAAACCATCGCGCCCACGCGTGAGGTGATGCGTGCAAAGGCCCGGGATCTCCCGGGCCTTTGCTTTTGCGGCGCATGCTCCCCATCACGCTCGTTTCGCTTTGCTTGGTACACTCGCGCGATCCCAATCCTGCTGGATTCGCTTTACATGTCCAACCTCCGTCCGCTCGCCATTGCCCTGGGCCTGAGCCTGGCCTCCCTGGTCATCGCACACGATGCGCACGCCGCGCCGAAGAAGAAGGCCGCCGCCCGCGCGCCGGCCGTCAGCGCCCAGTGCAGCGACTTCTACGAGGCCACCAACGCGACCTGGCTGAAAGCCAATCCGGTGCCGCAGACCGGTGCCACCACCGCACTGGGCCAGCTGGCCGACCGCGCGCGCCAGCAGCAGCGTGAACTGCTGGATGGGGCGATGACCGCACCGCAGGGCAACGTGCAGAAGCTGCTCGGCGACTTCTGGGCCAGCGGCCTGGACGAGGCCGCGGTGGAAGCCGACGGTTCCAACCCGATCGCCCCGTTGCTGACCCGCATCAACGCGATCAAGAAGGCCAAGGACGTGCCGGCCTCGATCGCCGCGCTGCACCAGGTCGGCATCCCGGTGGCCTTCAACTTTGCCCCGGACGTGGACCTGAAGGCGCTGGATCGCCACATCGGTTACTTCATGCAGGGCGGCATGGGCCTGCCGGACCCGGCGTTCTATACCCGTACCGATGCCGACACCGTCGCGCTGATGGCGCGCTACCGTACTTACGTCAAGCAGGTGCTGGCGCTGACCGGTACCCCGGCTGACAAGCTCGATGCCGAATCGCAGTCGGTGATCGCGCTGGAGACCGAACTGGCGCGCAACGCGCAGTCGCTGGCCGGGATCAACAACCCGTTCAACAACTACGCGCCGATCTCCACCAAGGAGCTCAACAGCCGTTACCGCAACCTGCAGCTGGAGGCCTTCCTGAAGGCGCAGGGCGTCAATGACGACCTGGTCTCGCTGTCCGATCCGGCACTGTTCAAGCAGCTCGACGGCATGGTCACCCGGCTCAAGCCGGAGCAGTGGAAGGTCTACCTGCGCTGGCGCGTGGGTGATGCGATGGCCCCGTACCTGTCCAAGGCCTACCGCGATGCCGAATTCGAATTCCGTGGCCGTGTGATGCGTGGCCAGACCCTGCCGCCGGCGCGCTGGGAGCAGGTGCTGGATGCGATCAACGTGGCTGCCGGCCCGATGGTCGGCCGCGAATATGCGGCCAAGCACCTGTCGGCCGACGACCGTCGCAAGGCAGCGCTGGTCGTGGACAAGATCCGCGAAGTGCAGATCGATGCGGTCAAGCGCAGCACCTGGATGAGCGATGAGGCCAAGACCGAAGCACAGGCCAAGCTGGCTGCGCTGAAGATCGAGATCGGCACCCCGCTGCGCGATCTGGACTACACGGTGCAGCCGATGGGCCGCGGCAGCTTCGGCGGCAACATGCTGATCGCCTCCACCTGGCGCCACCGCGAGGAAATGAAGCGCATCGGCAAGGGCAACGCCGACCGCCGCTGGGACGTGCTGCCGCAGCAGCCGGCACTGGCGTATGACATCGCGCAGAACCGCCTGATCGTCACCGCCGCCGTGCTGCAGGGCCCGGTGTTCAATGCCACGGGCGATACCGCCGACCTGTTCGGCAGCTACGGCGCGCTCGTCGCGCACGAACTGACCCGTGCGATCGACGCCAAGGGCGCGCTGGTGGATGCCAAGGGCGAACTGCGCAGCTGGTGGACCCCGGCCGACAAGACCGCCTGGACCCTCTTCGGCAACCGCGTGGCCGCGCAGTACAGCGGCTACGACTACCCGGGCGTGAAGGGTGCCAAGGTCAACGGTGAACTCACCCGCGAAGAGAATCTGGCCGACCTGGCCGGTCTGGAACTGGCGTGGGAGGCTTACAAGGCTGTCGAACCGGCGGCCAAGCCGGCCGCCCAGCAGGGCTTCTTCCGTGCGTGGGCGAGCCTGTGGCCGCAGCAGCTGTCGCCGAACGTGGCCGCCCAGCGCGTGACCTCGGACATCCTGGCCCCGGGCCGCTGGCGCACCAATGGCCCGCTGTCCAACCTGCCGGCGTTCGGTGCCACGTTCACCTGCAAGCCCGGCCAGCCGATGCAGCGCGTGGACAACGACCAGATCAAGGTCTGGCGCTGAGCCCCCTGCCCGACCTGCGCTGAGCCGCAGCGGCTGACGAAGAAGGCGCCCCCCCGGGGCGCCTTTTTTGTGTCCATACCCCGCCAACCAGGCAAAAAAGACCCCGGCAGACGCCGGGGTCGAAGACCGTCCAAGGAGAGTGAGGGAGTACCTTAGAAGTCGTAGGACGCCGACAGCCGAACCGAGCGCGGCGCGGTGAAGTAGGTTCCGATGCCATAGCTGTTGGACACGGTGTCGGGACCCTTCTGGTACGTCGCATCCGACTGCAGCGGGCGGCGCTGGTTGAACACGTTGAACACGTCCAGCCCGAAACCAAGACGGTGCGCGGCGAATGCCGGGCGATACATCACGCCCAGGTCCATGCGCGTGGTCCACGGCTGGCGGCCGGCATCACCCGGACGCGAGGGACTGCCATTGCAGTAGTGGTACGACGAACCGTAGGCGATGGGGTCACTCTGGTCCGCGCCGTAGTAACCCAGGCAGCTCTTCGGGGCACCTGACATCACGCGCAGCGTGGCCGAAGCCGTCCACTCCGGCGTGAACTGGTAGGCACCGTAACCCTTCAACTGGTGACGACGGTCGTTGGCCAGATAGCCGCCGGCGTACTCCATCAGGTATGAAGAATCCCAGTCCTGGGTCTTGGCCACGTCGTCCTGCCCGATATCCGACTTGACCGGCCCCTCGGTGTTGCCAAAACTGCGCGACCACGTGTAGTCGAGACGGCCATACCAGTTGTTGCTCATCGGATGTTCGACGAACAGATCGACCGCCACGTAATCACGCTTGGCCTTGTTGCTGCCCAGCCCCCAGTCGGCCCCGCTCATGCTCACCGGCACGTAGCCGGAGCCGTCGGTCTTCTTGACCAGGAAGGTATTGGTCTTGCCCGGGTTGAAGATCACGCAGCCGGGCACGTCCAGATTGCTGGAATCGATCCCCATTGCATCCAGCTTGTCGTAGATGCGGTCCGAATCGCAGGTATCGTCGATCGCGGTCTGCAGGCGACGGTAGGTGACCTTCGCGCCGCTGTTCCAGGACGCGCCGAGGGTCTTCTCGAAACCGAGGATCAACTCGTCCTGGTACTGCGATTTCAGATCGTTTGGCGCCACGCTGCGCGGATCCGGAGTCTGCCCATACTCGTTGTTGGCCGAGACCGGGCCCGGCCCCAGTGCGCCAAGCCCGGTCGGATTCCCATTGGCGTCGATACCCGTATACGTGAAGTATTCGCGCGTATAGGTAGACGCCGACGCACCGCGAATGGCCACGCTGTTGGGCAGCGCCAGGTAATAGCGACCCAGGTTGGCGAACACCTTCAGCGACGAATCACCGAATACGTCCCATGCCGCGCCCAGCCGGGGCGCCCACTGGTCGCCGCTTTCGACATACGCCACGGCCGCGCTGTTGTAGTTGGTGAACTTGTCGTTGCGCACGCCCATGGTCAACAACCAGTTCGGCGTCACCTGCCAGCGGTCTTCGAGGTAATACGCCTTCTGCTTCAGCGACATGCTGGTGGTCGTGGCGTAGATGTACTTCTGGACGAAGTAACCCTCGCCACCGGGCGGGGTGATATTGAAGCCCGGCGACGGCGAGGAGCCCGGGGCGATGCGCGAGTAGATCCAGGCGTAACCGGGGCCGGTCATCGCCGCGCCTTCGTTGCTGCCCTGGAAGGTCATGTTGTCGATGCCGCCGGTGATCTCGTGATCGCCGATGCGGTACTGCAGGTCCACGCGCAGCCCACGCGACGTACTGCCCGCGTCGGCGGCCTTGTCGTTGGCCGCCGGCTGATCGTTGCGGATCGGGGCACCACCGGTGATCGACGGATCTTGGTTGTTGGCGCCGCTGATGAGCGGATTGCCCGAACTCGATGGATTGGAATCCAGGTTGTCCTGCTTGCTTCGCCCCCACAATGCGCTGAGCGTCAGGTCATCGGTGAGGTAGCTGGTGAATTTGAAGACATCGTAGGTGTCCTTCACCTTGGTCGTGTTGGCAAACGTACCCGTGCGCTCGCCCTCGCTGCGTGCCTCGTAATCGTAGTCCCGATAATAGGCGTCGTAACGGTCCGTGTTCTGCACGCGCGTGTATTCAAGCGTATTGCTGTCGTTGATGTTCCAGTCGATCTTGCCGTAGAACTTGGGGACATCGATCATGTAGTGGCTGCGCGCCTGCTGCGCCGACTCGATGGACCCCGTGGACACGCCATCGGACCTGTCCTGCTCGGCCGCCAGATGGATGAACAGCCGGTCTTCGATGAGCGGGCCACTGACATAGCCGCTGTAAGTGGTGCGGGTCGCCTTGTCGCCACGGCGCGAGCGGTACAGCGTACCGGGTAGCGAAGGATCCTCGAACTCGTACCCCTCCTGCAACGTACGGTCTGGATACAGGATATCGCGCGGCGATTCGGCCAGCGAATCCGGCTGCCAGGTGGTCTGGAATCCGAAGTGCCATTCGTTGGTACCGCGCTTGCCGAGCTGGTTGATCACACCGCCCGTGGAGCGACCGTAGCTGGCGCCGTAGCCGCCGGTGAAGGTCTCCTGCTGATCGATCGAGCCATAAGGAAGGCTGACGCCACCGAGGTTGTTCAGTGGGTTGGTCGCATTGAACCCGTTGAGGTAATAGGCGTTTTCGCTGACGCTGGAGCCGCCGAAGGAGAGCACCGAGCGCGAGCCGTTGCCGAAGGCGCCGCTGCCGCCGACCACACCCGGGGCCAGCAGCGCGATGGCTTCCGCACTACGTCCCAGGGGCAGTACATCCAGCTGCTCGGAGGTGATCACCGAGCGCGACACCGTGTTGCTCACGTCGATTTTGGGGATGTTGGCCGCCGTCACGTTGACAGTGCCGAGGGTGGTCGCATCGCCGCGGGCACTGCCACCGCGCCCGCCGAAGGACACTTCTGTGCCCGCACCGACGATCAACTGCACGTTGTCACGCGATTCCACGACCTGCCCGTCGCGTTGCAGCGTGACCGTATAGCGACCCACTGGCAGTGAGCCAAGGGCATAGCGACCATTGGCATCGACCGTCGCGGCACGACGCAGGCCGCTATCGCTCTGCACGACAACGGTGGCGCCGACGGAGGACGGCACAGTGCCGTAGACAGAACCGGTGGTGCTCTGTGCTGCGGCAGCGCCGATGAAGGAGGTCAGGATGACGGCCAAGGCCGTGCGCTTCAGCCGATTGGCCGGGGTGCTGCGTGTCATGGAGTGTCCTTTAGTCGGGAGCTGCATACCGAAATGTCAGCAGCGTTGCGGCGAAATCACTTCCAACCGCAACTGAACCCGATCTTAATTTCACTATTTTGGGAGGCGCAATCCAATCTGAACGCAGTCACAACTCGCTGAAACAACAGCCTTTTAGTTCCACAAAGGACTATAAACACGCTGATTGCGACGATTCGCCGAGACATATCAAGATAATGCATCTCAGTTGTTTGTCTTGATACGCGACCTTGTCCACACTTTCTATCTGCTAGTTACCCAGTCGCCAGGTCAATGGCGACACGTCATTAATAGAAAGGAGGCGCTTACGACAATGCAACCTCACATCGATCACGGCGCAAGGGGCAGTGGCCGGCCTCAGCGCCTTACTTGATGCTGCGCAGGTGGTTGGGACGCTTCGGCGGGCCCGGCGGACGTCGGTTGTTGAACGGTGGTTGGCCGCGCCAGTAGCGGATCAACAGCCAGCCGAACAGCATGCCGCCCAAGTGCGCGAAGTGGGCCACGCCAGGCTGCCAGCCGGTGGCGCCCAGCATCAGTTCCATCGCGCCGAACACGATCACGAAGGTACGTGCCTTCATCGGGATCGGCGGGAACAGCAGCATCACCCGCTGGTTGGGGAACAGCATGCCGTAGGCCAACAACAGGCCGAACACGCCACCCGAAGCGCCCAGCACCGTGGCCGGGTCGGCCAGCATCATGCCGACCAGCAGCTGGCACAGACCGGCACCGGCGACGCACACCAGGTAATAGGTCAGGAAGCGTTTTTCGCCCCAGGTCTGTTCCAGCGGCGCACCGAACATGAAGAGCGCGAGCATGTTGAAGAACAGATGGCCGAAGCTGCCATGCAGGAAGCCATAGGTCAGCAGCTGCCAGGGCTGGAAATTGCCGCCCGGCGAGAACGGATCGAAGCCGCCCCCCAGAGGCTGCAGCATGAAGGGCTCGAACGTGGCATTGCCAAGCAGGAACGGCTGCTGCAGCAGGAACAGCAGGGCATTGGCGATCAGCAACGCTTTGGTGACAGTGGGCAGGCGCGGAAACATGAGGGCATCCTTTGGAACTGCGCCCATCATAGCCGCAGCACCCGGCCGCGATCTGCGCGCCAGCGCGGGCATTCAACGCGCAGGCAGCGTCAGCCCGGTCCCCACAGGGCGGCATCCAGATCATTGGCACCGGCCACCGGCATGCCCTTGACCCGCCCCCGCTCGATCGCCACGCCCTCGGCGCGCAGCCGCTGGCTCTGTTCTTTCCACCCGGCCGAGCCTTCCGGCATCGCGATGCGCCCGTCCGAGCGCAGCACGCGGTGCCACGGCAGTTCCGGGTCGTCATTCATGCCAAGCACGCGTGCGGTCAGCCGCGCCCTGCCCGGCAGCCCCGCCTTGGCGGCGACCTGGCCATAGCCCATCACCTGCCCGCGCGGAATCGCCCGGATCACCGCCAGAATCCGTGCACGCGCCTGCGCCGCCGGGTCATCGCCCACGGCGGCCGCGTTCACGCGCGGACCCGGCTGACCAGCAGCACGCCGAGCAGGACCAGGGCCGTGCCGAGGATCTGCCACGGCCCCATGGGTTCGTCGAGCAGCCATAGACTCATCACGATGGTGGAGACCGGACCGAGCATACCCACCTGGGCGGCCAGCGACGAACCGATCCGCTTCACCGCCAGCATGATCGCCATCACCGGCAGCACCGTGCAGACCGTGGCATTGATCAGCGACAGCCAGTACACCGGCGTGGGCGCCTGGCCCAGCGCGGCCATCGGGTGGAGCACCGCGAAGTGCAGCACGCACAGCACGCAGGCCACGCAGCTGGCATAGGCGGTCAGGCGGATCGCACCGATCCGGGCCACCACCTGGCCACTGCCGAACAGATACAGCGCATAGCTCAGCGCGCTGGCGAACACCAGCGCACTGCCCAGCACGATGCGCCCGCCTTCCAGCTGCAGGTCATGGCCGAAGGCCAGCAGGACGCCGAGATAGCTGAGCACCAGCGCCGCCACCTGCCAGCGACCGGGGCGCTTTTTCAGCAGGACCAGGCTGATCAGCAGCACCAGGGTCGGGTTCAAGTACAGGATCAGCCGTTCCAGTGTCACGCTGATGTACTGCAGGCCCTGGAAGTCCAGCAGGCTGGACAGGTAGTAACCGGTGAAGCCCAGCCACACCACCCGCCCGCGGTCGCCCCACGACAGCGCCGGCGCGCGCCGGGCCGACCACACCGCCAACACCGCGAACAGCGGAAAGGCCATCAGCATCCGCAGCGCGAGCAGCGTGGTGGCGTCCACGCCATGCCGATAGGCGAGTTTGACGATGACCGCCTTGCCCGAGGCCGCGATCGCGCCGATCGCGGCCAGTGCGATACCGCCGGCGGCGATGCGGCTGGAGGACGTGGGCAGCGAGGAGGCGGGAGAGGACATCAGGACGGCGGACAGCCGCACGGAGGCGGCTGGGCAGCAGGTGGGGCGGCCATTGTCGCATGCGTGGCGGCACTCCCGGATCCCTGCTGCGGCTGCGGCAGGTGCACGCCGCTGATGCGCGTTCAGCGCATCAGTACGACTTCTTCTGCGGAGGTTGGATGGATCGCCACGGTGTCGTCGAACTGGGCCTTGGTCACACCCATCTTCACCGCCAGCGCGAACCCCTGCAGGATTTCATCCGCAGACTCGCCCAGCAGGTGCACGCCGACCACGCGCTCGTCCTCGCCCACGCAGACCAGCTTGAACAGGCTGCGCTGGGTACCGTCAGCCAACGCCTGCAGCATCGGGCGGAAGTTGCTGCGGTACACGCGCACATCGCCGTATCTCGCACAGGCCTCTTCTTCGCTCAGCCCCACCGCGCCCAGGGCCGGATGCGAGAACACCACACTGGCCACGTTTTCATAGTCCATCTTCGCCTGGGGCTGGCCACCGAACAGGCGGTCCATCAGCTTGCGCGCCGCGGCGATCGCCACCGGGGTCAGGCCAACCTTGCCGGCGATGTCGCCCACCGCATGCACGCTGGGTACCGCGGTGGTCTGCCACGCGTCGACCTCGACCTCGCCCTTCTCACCGACCACCACACCCACGGCCTCCAGCCCGAGATCGGCACTGTTACCGCGCCGGCCAGTGGCGAAGAACACGGCATCGAAGTGACCATCGGCGGGCCCGTCGTGCCCGAGCGCCACCACCGCATCACCATCACGCTGCAACTCACGCAGGCGATACCCGAAATGGAGCTGGACGCCCTGATGGCGAAGATTATCGGCGAGCTGTCCGGTCAGTTCCGCATCGAAGCGCTCCAGCAACCGTTCACCACGGACCAGCAGGGTCACGCGGCTGCCGAGCGCCTGCAGCAGCCCGGCCAGCTCCACTGCGATGTAGCCACCGCCCACGATCGCGACCCGCTCCGGCGCACTGCACAGATTGAAGAAATCATCGGAGACCAGGCCCAGTTCGGCACCGGGAATGTCCGGGCGCTGGGGATGGGCACCGGTTGCGATCAGAATGTGCGAGGCGCTGATCCGTACACCATCGCTGCACTCCACGGTGTGCGCATCCACGAGGCGGCCACGACGCGGCACCCGCACCACCTTGTTTTCATCCAGGCGCTTGAGATAGCTGGCATGGATGTTGGCAATGTACGCCTGGCGATGTACCACCAGCTCTTTCCAATCCAGTGATGGGCGCACCGGCACATCGAATCCCATCGCTGCAGCCAGGCCGATGCGTCCGGACAGATCGGCGGCGAGCCACATCGCCTTCTTCGGCACGCAGCCGACATTGACGCAGGTGCCGCCGAGCTCGCCCGGCTCCAGCATCGCTACCCGCTGGCCGTGCTGCGCGGCGCGGAACGCCGCGGCCAGGCCGCCGGAACCACCGCCCAGCACGATCAGGTCATAGTCGTATTGCATCGTCATTGGCATCGCTCAACTCGGTAAGGGGCAGGACCGATCACCGGCGCGCGGCCGTTGATCAGGTCTGCCATCAACTGGCCGGTGCCGACGCTCATGCTCCTGCCCAGCATGCCACGACCGGCTGCGATCCAGACGTGAGGGTGCGCGGCACCGCCGTGTCAGGCCCGGCGCAACGGCGGCCACTGCAGATAGGTCATCGCGCGCCAGATCCACTCCAGCGGCCCGAACCGGAAGTACCGCAGCCACGCATGGCTGATCGCGAGCTGCAGCGCGAACAGCGCCAGCGCGAACGGGATCTGCCACAGCCGCGGCATCGTTTCGAACGCGCCCCATCCATAGCCATAGAACACCCAGGTACAGACCAGCGACTGGCCGATGTAATGCGTGAGCGCCATCCGCCCCATCGGCGCCAGCATCTGCAGGCGTGCGCGCCAGTGCACGATCCAGGCCAGATAGCCCAGGCACATCAGCAGCCCGGCCAGTGCACTGATCGCATACGCCACGCCGCTGCGCAGATCCAGCGTGCCAGGTGCCTGATAGGGGTGCCAGATCGCACTGCCCAGCATCAGCACCAGCCCGACCGGCAACGCGATCCAGCGCAGCCGTGCATACAGCCGCGCAAACCGCTCGGGTTCGGCCAGCGCGCCACTGCGCGCGAACCAGCTGCCGATCAGGAACATGCCCAGCACTTCCGGACCGATCACGAAGATGCCCGACAGCATCGCGCCGAGATCACGCAGGCGCTGTCCCACCGCCTGCCCCCAGCTGCCATGCGCGTACGCCTGGCGCTGCAGCTCGATCGTGCGTTGGGCCTGGGCGATGGCCTCGCGCAGCGGTTCCTGCGTGTGCTCCATGCTGGCCATCCAGCTCATCAACGCCCCCAGCACCAGCACCAGGGCGGCAGCGCCCAGATAGCTGATCGCGCCCATCGCGGGCAACCAACTGCGCGGCGCCTCGCGGCAGGCGAGCAGCAGCAGCGAGATCAACGCGTAGATCACCAGGATGTCGCCGGACCACACCAGCACCGCGTGGCACAGGCCGATCAGCAGCAGTGCCGCGCTGCGGCGCAGATAGAACGGTGCGAATGCGCGACCGGCCGCGTCGGCGCGCTGCGCCATGACCGAGAACCCCGCGCCGAACAGCAGCGAGAACAGGGTGAAGAACTTGCCCTGGACCAGCACGTAGATGGCCGCATCGGCCCAGTAGTCCGCGCCCTGCCAATGCGGATCGATGCCGGTGAAGGACAGGTCCAGCGGACCGCTGAAGGCCTCCATGTTCATCAGCAGGATGCCCAGCAACGCGAACCCGCGCAGGATGTCGATGACGGCGATGCGCTCGTGGGCACCCACCGGCTGCAAAGGAGAAGAAGCTGCGTTCACAGGCAATCCGCTGACCAGGCCCGCCATTATGCCGTGCGCGCGGGGGCCTGCCGCACGAACGAAAACGGCCCGCCGAAGCGGGCCGTTGGATCAACGAGGGATTACAGCACTCAGTGCTGGTGGCCGCCGTCGCCGTGCACGTGGCCGTGCTCGATTTCTTCCTTGCTGGCTTCGCGCACGTCAACGATCTCCACGTTGAAGTGCAGGTCCTTGCCGGCCATCGGGTGGTTCAGGTCGACGTCGACCACGCTCATGCCGACCTTCTCGACGGTGACCGCGCGCGGGCCAAAGTTGGTCTGCAGCACGACCTGCTGGCCCGGGACCAGCTTGCTGGTGCCGAAGTGCTTCTTGGGCACGCGCTGGGTCAGGCCTTCGCGGCGCTCGCCGTAGGCATCGGTCGCCTTCACGTCCACCTCGAAGGTGGCGCCGGCTTCCTTGTCCATCATGGCGTTTTCCAGGCCCGGGATGATGTTGCCGTGGCCGATCAGGATCGCCAGCGGATCACGGTCCTTGGAGCTCTCGATCGGCTCCTGGCCCTGCTCGGCGACGGTGTAATGGAAACGGACGACGCGGTCTTTTTCGATCTTCATGCGCAACTCTGGTCTGGAGACTGCCGAGGGCAGACGGGTGAGGCGGGTTGTGGCCTGCCGGATACGCCGCCATCATGACGGCCTTATAAGGTCGCGCATTATCCGGACAACATGCACATGACGCCAGTTTCGCGCCTGACCCGCCTGCCCGGCCGCCTGGCCCTGCTGGCGATCATCGCCCTGCTGAGCGCCTGTGGCGGCGGCAAGACCACCCGCCCGGCCCCGCCGCCCGCCTCCACCCAGGTATGGCCCAGCGTGGCCCCGAACGACCCGCAGGCCGCCAACGCAGTGCTGATGCGCGCCATCGGCCTGGTGGGCACGCCCTACCGTTACGGCGGCAACACCCCGGAATCCGGCTTCGACTGCAGCGGCCTGGTCGCCTATGTCTACCGCGAGATGCTTGATCTGCGCCTGCCGCGCACCTCGCGCGATCTGGCCGCCGTGCAGGGGCCGAAGATCGATCCCAAGCGCCTGGCGCCGGGCGATCTGGTGTTTTTCGGCAACAAGGGCAACGTGTTCCATGTCGGCATCTATGTCGGTGAAGGCCGCTTCGTGCACGCCCCCAGCACCGGCGGCACCGTCCGGCTGGACTCGCTCGGCGGTCCCTACTGGAAGGACCACTACACGGGGGCGAAACGCGTCCTTAACTAACCTGAACAGGGGTAAGGTCCAATTTTGTGACCAACATCACATAGTTGTAAACGAAAAATTAACGGAATTTGTACCTAATCACTGCGCTTACACGGCATCATCACCCATCGTTTTTATTCAGTGACCGCCGCGTGACGACAGACGACCTGACGTGCAAAGGCCAGACCGCCGCCATCCGGCGACGCGCCCGCCCCGCTTTCCTCGCTGCAGCACTCTGCCTGGCCAGCCTTCCGGCCTGGGCGCAGTCCGCACCGACGACCGCTCCCGAGGTTGCTGCTTCCCCCGTCACTGTCACCCCCGATTCTTCCGCGCCGGCCAAGCCCAAGGCTGATGCGCCGGCCCGCAGCAAGGCCGATGCCGCTGCCAGCGCCACCCTCGCCGCCCTGCTTCCGCACCTGGCCGCCAACGACACCATCCCGCTCATGGACCGCTCGGCGATGTTCGCCGGTGATCTGAGCCGCCTGCTCGCCAACTACGACGCCAGCACCGGCGCCATTACCGTGGCCGGCGACGCCGCCGAAAACGGCAAGGTCCAGTCCCTGCTGCGCCGTGCGATGACCCTGCTCGGCACCCCGTACCGCTGGGGTGGCACCTCGCCGGACAGTGGTTTCGACTGCAGCGGCCTGGTCGGCTATGTATTCCGCACTGCGCTGGGCGTGGAACTGCCGCGCGTGTCGCGCGAAATGGCCCATGACGGCGCGGCCGAACTGATCAACGACCGCAACGCCCTGGCGGCGGGCGACCTGGTGTTCTTCGGCCGCAAGGGCCGGGTCGACCACGTCGGCATCTATGTCGGCGAAGGTCGCTTCCTGCATGCCCCGAGCACCGGCAAGGATGTCCGCGTCGACAGCCTGGTCAGCGGCTACTGGGGCGGCAAGTTCATGCAGGCCCGCCGCGTCGATCTCTGACGCGCCCTGCTGAACCGATGGATCGAAGGCCGCTGCCCCGCAGCGGCCTTTTTCGTTGGGCGCGGCGATGGCCGCTGACCGGCCCAACCCGCGTTCCTTTCTCTGTCACCGCCTGTTTTCCAGCGGGCGACACGCCCGGCGCACGCGCGCCGCGGCGGGGGACGGACCCGGACGTGGGGCGGCACGTCCTGGGCAACCGATCAGGCAGCAGACACCGCCCGTGATCCTCGTCGACAAGGTGACGCATGGCGGCTGTCCCCGATTTTCCTGCCCGGTGTGTGATCTGGTTTGGGCAACCCCTCGCGCTTGAACGGGCGACGCTGGCTGCGGCCGGCTGGCAGGTGCGCGGCGTCGCCCCCGAGCAGTGCGCCGGCATCGGCATGCGTGGCAGCGATCAGGTCGTCGGCCTGCTGGACCTGCGTACCGTGGTCCCGGCCAACCTGGCCCACCTGCAACAGCTGCTGGTCGACCACCGCCACATGAGCCTGCTGGCGTTGTTGCCGGCCGCTCCGCTGCGCGCCTCGCCGGTGCTGGATGCGCTGCTCGCCGCCTGTGTGGATACCTACACCGCCCCGATCGATCTGCCGCGCGTCGTGCAGCGACTGCAGCAGCTGGCGGGCGCCGAACCCCTGCCCGCGCCCCATGGCCCGCAGTCCCTGATCGGCGACAGCGCGGTCCTGCAGGTCACCCGCGCGGCCATCCGCAAGTACGCACCGGTAGACCTGCCGGTACTGATCACCGGCGAAACCGGCACCGGCAAGGAACTCGCGGCACAGGCACTGCACGCGCTGTCCGCGCGCCACGCGCGTCCCTTCCTGGCGGTGAACTGCGGCGCCATCCCGGCCGCGCTCGTCCAGTCCGAGCTGTTCGGCCACGAGCGGGGCGCCTTCACCGGTGCGGCAACGCGGCGCCTGGGCCTGTTTGAATCGGCCAGTGGCGGCACCGTATTCCTGGACGAGATCGGCGACCTGCCGCTGGATGCGCAGACCAATCTGCTGCGTGTACTGCAGGAAGGCACCGTCGAACGCGTCGGCAGCAACCGGCCGCTGGCGGTGGATGTGCGTGTGTTGGCCGCCACCCACGTCGATCTTGAAGCCGCGGTCGAACAGGGCCACTTCCGGCGCGATCTGTTCTATCGGCTCAACGTGCTGCGCCTGCCCCTGCCACCGCTGCGCGAGCGCGGCAGCGATATCGCGATGCTGGCCCAGCATTTTCTCGCCAGCTTCCGGCATCGCCACGTCACCCGGGCGCGTGGCTTCACCGCCGATGCCGTCCAGGCGCTGGAGCGCTTTGCATGGCCGGGCAATGTGCGCGAGCTGCTCAACCGGGTGCAGCGTGCAGCGATCGTCAGCGATGCCGAACTGATCACCGCCGCGGATCTGGAGTTGAGCCAGCCGCTGCTGCCCATCACCGCGCACGGCCTGCACGGCGCAAAGCAGGTCGCCGAACGCGAGACCCTGCTGCATGCCCTGCGCCAGAACGACTTCAACATCGCCGCCTGCGCCCGCCACATGCAGGTCTCGCGGGTGACTGTCTACCGGCTGTGCCGCAAGCACCAGCTGGCGCTCCCCGAACTGCGCTGACCCCTGGACGGTGGCGTAGCCCCCTGCGCAGCGCGCCTACAAGCTGTACGGCACCTTGAAGGCCAGGGTGAAGTCCGGTGCATCCGGGGTCAGGCCGATGCCCAGCAGGCTCACCAGCGTGGTTTTCTGGTTGAGGGCGTAGGTGATGCCCAGGTTGAGCGTGCCCGCGTTGGCGTCACTGCCGATCACCTTCAGCCACTGGCCGTTCTTGTAGCGCGTGGAGGCGCGCGCGCTCAGCTTGTCGCTGAAGGAGATGCTCAGGCTGGTGCGCTCGTTGAACGCGAACGCTACGCCGGCACCGAAGTAATACGAACCGCCCAGCTTCACATCCCCCGGGTTGGTGGTGTCCGGGTTCGCATCGATGTCATCGAAGCTGCGCGGGAAGGAATGGATGTAACCGATGTTGGCGAACAGGATCGCCGGATCGGCGGTCTTCACTGCGGACAGCCCGACGTTGGCCTGCCACACCCCGTTGCCGGTGGGCTGCTGCTCGGGCACGGCGAAGCGGATGAAGTCATCGTCGTCGCGCTCGAGCACCTTCCAGTCCAGCCCATACGGTGCACGCCCGGTCGGCGCGGTCGCGCCCACGGTCAGCACGGTTTCCGGCAGCCGCCCACGTTCGGCGAACAACCGATAGTTGGCGCTCACGCCAACATCGCCGATGCCGTTGCCGGTGGTTTCTTCCTGCGCGATCGCCGCCGCGGAACCGCCGGCGCCGCCCTTCTGGAACACGGTCTTGCGAGCGAGATACGGGACGTCCAGGTTCAAGGTAAGGCGCGGACTGACACCCCAGCGCGCGGCCAGGTTGTAGGTCAGCGTGTCCGACTCGACGTTCTCGATGGCGATGTTGCCCAGGAAGATCGCATCCAACGCCAGGAAGCCGTTGAGGCTGAGCTGCTTGCGGTCATAGCGCGCGTAGGACAGGCTGTTCTCGATCGTGAAGCGGCGACTGAACAGCGCGGCCTGCTGCTGTTTGACGTCATCCACGCTGCGCCGCGATTCCTGTTTGGCCTGCTGCGCTTCGGCCGCCGAGCTGGCGTAACCGTCGGCGCTGGCCGGTGCGGCGGGCGTGCCAGCCGGCAGGGCCTGTTGAGGTGGAGGTGCGGCACCGGCGACCGGCGCGGTCTTGCCGGTCAACCGCGCCTGCATGGCCTGCACCTGCATGTCCAGCTCGCGCAGGCGGCGGACTTCCTGCGCGTAATTGGCTTTCAGGCTTTCCAGCTGCGCCATCAAGGCCTTGACGTCGGCTGCGTCATCGGGCGCCGGCTGTTGTGCCTGTGCCTGGGCGGACGCAGCCGCCATGAGTGCCAGCGCCGCCAGCGCCAGCGGTGTTGCGCGGATCATCGTGTGCATTGCCTTGGCCCACTGTTGTGTTGTCGCTCCCCCTGCCGTGCCGCAAGATCACTGGCCCGGCCCCATGCCTACCCCGCGTACCAGCGTCATCGCCTGCGCCACGTTCTGATTGAGCGGAACGTTGTTGGCCAGCGACTGCCGGACAAGGTCGATCTGCAGCCGGTTGGTCACCGACTGTCCATCACTGCCCAACACGATGCTCTGCCCGACGCTGCCGTTGCGGATCCACTGCTGGACCGCACCCACGCCCTCGATCTGCAGCTGCACCTTGGCCGTGTTGCCCTCCAGCTGGGCCAGCGCGCTGACGCCGCCCTGCTGCACGCTGGCCAGGTTCACCCCTTCGCTGGTGGGCGCAGGTGCGGTGCCATCACGTACGGTGAGCTGGGTGGCGTTGCTGGCCAGGTTGCCGTCACCGGCCACCTGGATGCTCTGACTCAGGCCAGCCACGTTCTGCAGGCCGCTGGAATCCACGCTGCGCCCGGGTGTCACCGGCAGCGGTGCATCGGCAGCGGTCACACTCACGCTCGGTGCGAAGCTGATCTTCGGTGTGCTGCCGCCGTGGCTGAAGTCCATGCCCAGCTTCAGCGCGCTCTGTGCGGACTGCCCGCCGGCGGTCTGCCATTGCGAGACCATGGTGACGCCGAACCACGCCACGGTGTTGCCACCGACCGTGTAGCGGCCCCGCATGAGGTTCAATTCCGGATCGGGGATCTCGCTCAATCCCTTGCCGGGGCGGCTCTCGTCGGCATGCGCCGGCGCGATGCCCAGCAGGGCAAGCAGCACGATGCCGGGCGTCCAGGTTGCGATGTTCATGGTGCCTCCTTAAAACAGATCGGCATGGGTGAATCCGAAATCGACCAGTTCCGCATCGGTGATCGGCCCCTGCCTGGCGTACAGCGAACGGGCACTCGGCCGTTCACCGGGCTGCAGCAGCACCGTGTTGCGATCGAAGTCACTGCCGATCACGACAAACACGGCGCGCGACGGCCACGCCTGGAGAAATTCGCTGACGGGAATGCTGCGGTTGCCCAGGATCGGGTCGGCGACATCCACCAGATCGCCGCGGACCTGTTTGAGGACCACGAAGTGGCGGAAGCCCCGCACATCCATCAACACCAGCCCGGGCACGCGCAGTGAGCGCAGGCGCTCTTCATTGACGCGGTAGCCGCGCCCACGCATGCCCATCGATTCGACGTAACGCTTGATGTCCAGCAGCGAGAAACCGCGCTGGTGGACCAGTTGTGGATCCGAGACCCCCATCATCCCTTCGATCACCGTGCTCTCATCGGCCTCCAGGTGGTAGGCGTAGCGCAGGATCGTGGCCAGGGCAGCTGCGCCACAGCTGTAATCGGTGTGTTGCCGTACGACATTGCGGAAGCGCCGTTCCTGCATGCTCTCCACGCGCTGGGTGAGGACCGCCCCGTTGGGCAGCACACCACTGAAGCCGACGTCGCCGGCACGCACGATGCCCATCGGCATCATCAGCACCGACAAGGCCCACACCAGCACCCACGTGCGCATACGACTGGACATGTAGTACTCCGGCTCAGGAAGGAGCCCCTGCCCCAAGGGGGAGAAGGGACAGGGGCTCCCGGGGAGCCCGGTCATTGGCGGATGACCGGGTTTGTTGCGCTCAACGCGTACTGCTTGCGAAAACGGACAGACTTACTGTTCCGGACCGCCGCCACCGCCGCCGCCGGTGGAGGGTTGTGCAACCGCCAGGGCCAGACTGTTGGCCTGCAGGTTGCCGGTACCGGAGGCCACGTTCACCCCGATGTTGCCGGAGGCGCCGGAGAACGCACTGCCGGACAGCGCCGCGGTGTTGGTCGCATCCACGTTCACCCAACGGGTGGTGGAGACGGTGCCGCTCAGGCTCGCGTAGAGATCGGCCACGCCCAGTTCAACGAACTGGCTGGTGCCGCGCTCATCGGTATCGAACGCAATGCCGCCCACGCCCGGACGATTCGGGTTGGCGGTGGCATTCTGGATATCGCTATCCATGTCGATATGACCGGTTTCGCTGCCGCTCGGGTGATCCAGCGCGCCGCTCCAGGTATCCAGGTAGTAGTTGTCTTTCTGGTAGGCACTACCCGTGCCGCTGTAACGGCCCGCACCGACGGCCAACGTGGCACCGGCAACGCGACCACTCAGGTTCACGTCCACGGTGTCGGTCATCGACTGCAGGTAGCCGGCGTTGCTGACGGTGTTGCCGGAGGACACCTGGTTGGAGCTGATGCTCGAGGTCGCATAGGCGCTGGTGGCGACCGAGGCGGCGAGCGCGTTCTTCTGCTCGTTGTTGTTGCCGGACGCGACGTTGGCACCGATGTTGCCGGACGCGCCGCTGAAGGCATTGCCACCCAGGCCCGCGGCGTTGGTCACGCCGGAATTGAGGGTGGTGTTGCCACCGCCGAACTGGTTGACGAAGACTTCCGCATCGGCCATGCCGAAGCTGAAGGACGCATCGGCAGCGGACAGCGAGGCCGCATTGTCCTGGGCGTTGTTGTCGCCGGCGGCGACGTTGAAGCCCAGGTTGCCGGAGGCATCGGCACCGACGTCGTCGGCGATCGAGGCGCTGTTGGTCACCAGGCTGTTGCCGGCCAGGTTGTTGGTGACCGACTGGCGGTTGTCGATGACGGCGATGGCGGCCGAGTCGATATCGATCGAGCCGGTGATTTCCGGATCACCCGAGAAGCTGATGTCCGAGCTCAGGCGCAGGTCTTTTTCGATGTTGACATCAACGCCGTGGTTGTTCTTTTCCTGGCGTTCGTCGGCCTGGATGTTGCTGGTCTTGTTGACGTTCTCGGTGACGTTGCGGTTGCTGGTCACGTCGCGGTTGCTGGTGACGTTGGTGTTGCTCGTCACGTTGTCGTTGATGGTGGTGTTAGTGGTGCTGTTGTTGTTGCGGGTGTTGTTCCAGGTCCGGTTCCAGGTGCGCGAATCGGTATCGGTGTTGGTGGTGGTATTGGTTTCGGTGTTCGTATCGGTGTTGGTGTTGGTGCGCGTTTCAGCCACGTTGTGCAGGTGGTTGATGTTCGCGCTCTGGTTCTGGTTGTCGCGGTCATTGCCCCAGCCATTGGCGCCGGCGGAGGCGGATGCAGCGGCGACGGCGATGGCCAGTACGGTCCGTTTCATGTTGGTGTTCATGGTGCCCTCTCTCTCATCACAGACAATCGGGTGGATGTGACTACTCACGGGGTGGACTGCACCGAAATGCTCAGTTGGTTTGCGGTGGCGTTGCCGGATCCCGCGATCTGATTGAGTTGCAGGACGCCGTCGAATCCCTGCAGCGCGGAGGCTTCGACCGCCACCCTGCGAGTTCCGGCCGACCGACCGCTGTTGACGGCCCCCTGCCCCCCTGCTGACGCGAGTGCGCCCGACCCGGCCAAAGCCGCGTCGTTCGTTTCGCGTATGCCCTGTTGCGCCAGCGTGGCGGTGACGACGTTGAGCGTCGCGTTGCCATTGCCGCTGGCCTGGTTGATCGATGCGACGCCGCTGGCGCCGTTCAGTGCCTGGCCGCCGAGCGTGGCGCTGGCGTCCATGGCGGTGTCGCTGAGGCTGAGATTGTTGGACTGCTGCTGGCGTGCATCCACCTGGATGTGGGCGTTGCGGCCATTGGCGATGCCCATCAGGTTGGCCTGCTGGTTGAGGTCACCGGCCGCCATGTTGACGGTGATGGCGCCGTCGGCACCGGCCAGCGTGCGGCCATCGATGCGGCTCTGGTTGAGGTAGGAAAGCATCGCGGCGTAGTCGTTGCCCTGCTGGGCGTGTGCAGCCCAGGGAGCCAGCAACAGGCTGCTCAGCAGTGCTGTGCGCAGGACGGCGTTCATTTGCCGGGCCCGCCCGCAGGCTGGCCGAGCGGGAACTGGGCGAGTGCGCCACGCACCTGGTCGCCAATGCCGCGGGTCGCGTTGCCGACGGCGCCCATGGGGCCGCCGATGGTGTTGCTGAACTGGCCGCTGGAGAGCATGCCGCTGTCGGTGACTTTGCCGAGCGTGCCGTTGACCGTATGGCCGGTGACGCGTTCGATGGTGGTGGCGTTGCGGGGAATGCCGGCGCCGGTGTTGGAACCGAGCGAGGCGTAATCGTCGTCGCTGAGTTCATCCATGCCGGTGGAGGTGCCGAGGGCGTGGCCGATTTCGCGGCGCGGTGAGGGGTCTGCGATGAGGGCCATGCCGGGGGGCGCAGGGCGGTACGCAGGCCGTGCGGAGACGTCACGCAGCAGGACGATTTCGCCGGATTGTGCTTTGACGCCCTGGCGTGCGCCGGAGGCGTTGGCGGCGGCCGGCACGATGAGTGCGGCGGCAAGCAGCCAGAATGTGGTGTGTCGTGTGCGGTGTGCGGCAACGCTGTCCATGGCGACCTCCGATGACATGCGGAGGGATGGAGCAGCATTCGTGCCAAGTTCCGGACGCCCGTGTTTGCGGGGTTTTTGTGGGAGTCCGGTTAATGGCGCGCAACATTGCTGTTACAGCGGCGTTTAGCGTTTGTGCGTATGAATAGGTTTGGCGATGGACGGCGTTGCGCTGAGAGGCAAGCGTGGTGCGGGTGTATCACGGGTGTTACACCGGTTGATACAGGGGTTTACGGTGCGGATTCAGGGTGGATTCCTGGCGAGCGTAGCGCGTCACTATTCACTGGCGGAGGCGGCCGGCGCGTCGAGCGCTAGGCCACGCTACGCTTGCCGGCGGATGTCCCCCGGCGCCGGCCTGCGGCCGTCCCCTCCTCCTTGATTTCGCCCACAAGCGCAGCGCGGCCCATCGTGTCCAGCCACTGGCGCCTCACGGCAAGCACCGGTTTGCAGCACGCCTACCCCGCGCACGAGCCCCGAAGCGGCCGGTAGGCGCCTGGGCAAAATAAAGGAGGAGGCCGTCGCCGCCAGGCGGCGGCCGGGGGCCATTTGCCGGGGGGCCTGCCCGGCGCGTCGGGGCGGAACGCTCGCGGCGCCCCCCAG
>NZ_JASCOO010000050.1:0-31505 GCF_029959485.1 Stenotrophomonas sp. PS02301 | reverse complement strand
CCGTTGGTCGGCACCCCGGATACACCTTCTGGAGAAAAGCCCCCTTGATGTTCAAGGGGGCGCGCCGAAGGCGGGGGGTCAAGGTGGAATGCCTGTCCGAATCGTTACGAATCGGGTAGGGGCGCAAGCCCCTATACCCAATTCGTAACGATTCGGGTATAAGCTGTTTTCCCGATGGAGACAGACACTACACGCTTGGGTCTGATCGATACCGGAGCCTCGTCCGCCCCGGTCGCCGAGGTGTCGCCGATCGTTACGCTGCATCGGCCCGGATCGGTGCGGTTATTGGCCCTGGACGCCCACGGGCGCGTACTCGACTGGATCAATTGGCAGGACGCCTCCTGCCTCTACGCGCGTGGCGCGGTCGCCTGGACCCTGGGCGACCCCTGCCTGCACATCCACGGCGGCATCTGCCGCACCACCGGCCTGCAGAGCGGCCTGGACCTGCACCCGATCATCGCCGCCCGCGGGCATGCGCGCTCCCGCGCGATCGACCCCACCCCGAATCTGTCCAATCCCGCGCTGTTCGCGCGCGATTCGCACCTGTGCCTTTACTGCGGGCAACAGTTCAACCGCCCGCAGCTGACCCGCGACCACGTCATGCCGCTGTCCAAGGGGGGCCTGGACGTGTGGGAGAACGTGGTCAGCGCCTGCTTCCACTGCAACTCGCGCAAGAGCAACCGCACCCCGCAGCAGGCCAGCATGCCGCTGCTCGCCGTGCCCTATCGGCCGAGCTGGATCGAACACATGATCCTGTCCAACCGCAACATCCTGGCCGATCAGATGGCCTTCCTGAAGGCGCAGTTGCCCAAGCGTTCCAAGCTCTGCGCCTGAGCGCGCTGCGACGTTCTGTCGCAGCCTCCGTCACCGTTTACTCACTGAAAAGGCGGTTTGCTTGCCCCACCCTCATTTGGGGGGGAAAATAGGCGCTCAGAAGAAGCGCGATAAACATGATCGATTCCGCCCGCTATCCCCGCCTTGCGCGCATCCAGTCACCGGATGACCTGCGCAGGTTCGAAGAATCCGAACTGCCCGCGATCGCGGATGAACTGCGTGCCTACCTGATTGAGTCGGTCGGCAAGAGCGGCGGCCATTTCGGCGCCGGCCTGGGCGTGATCGAACTGACCGTCGCACTGCACTACCTCTATCAGACGCCCGTCGATCAGCTGGTGTGGGATGTGGGTCATCAGACCTACCCGCACAAGATCCTGACCGGCCGCCGCGACGAGATCCACACGGTCAAGCAGAAGGACGGCGTCGCGCCGTTCCCCAAGCGTGAGGAAAGCGAGTACGACACCTTTGGCGTCGGCCATTCCTCCACCTCCATCTCGGCGGCGCTGGGCATGGCGATCGCACGCCAGGCCGAAGGCGATGACCGCAAGGTCGTGGCCGTGATTGGTGATGGCGCGATGACCGCCGGCATGGCTTACGAGGCGCTCAACCACGCCGGCGGCATGGAGCAGGAACCGAACCTGCTGGTGATCCTCAACGACAACAACATGTCGATCTCCGAAGCCGTGGGCGGGCTGACCAAGATGCTCGGCCGCGCCACCGGCAGCCGCACGCTCAATGCGCTGCGCGAAGGCGGCAAGAAGATCCTCGGCGACAAGAAGCACAACCCGACCGCGCGCTTCGTCAAGCGCTGGGAAGAGCACTGGAAGGGCATGTTCGTGCCGTCCACGTTCTTCGAGGAAATGGGCTTCCATTACACCGGCCCGATCGACGGCCACGACGTGCCGGCGCTGGTCGCCACGCTGAAGACGCTCAAGAGCCTGAAGGGCCTGAAGCTGCTGCACGTGATGACCACCAAGGGCAAGGGCTACGAGCGCGCCGAAGGTGATCAGATCGGTTACCACGCGGTCGGCCCGTTCGATCCGGACAAGGGCCTGGTCTCCAAGGGCGGGGCCAAGAAGCCGACCTATACCGACGTCTTCAGTGACTGGCTGTGCGATGCCGCCGCGGCCGAGCCGAAGCTGATGGGCATCACCCCGGCGATGCGCGAAGGCTCGGGCCTGGTGCGCTTCAGCAAGGAATATCCGGAGCGCTACTTCGATGTGGCCATCGCCGAGCAGCACGCGGTGACCCTGGCGGCCGGCATGGCCACACAGGGCGCCAAGCCGGTGGTGGCGATCTACTCGACCTTCCTGCAGCGCGCCTACGACCAGCTGGTGCACGATGTGGCCGTTCAGGAGCTGGACGTGCTGTTCGCGATCGACCGCGCCGGCGTGGTCGGCCCGGATGGCGCGACCCATGCCGGCAACCTGGATTTGAGCTTCCTGCGCTGCGTGCCGCACATGGTGGTGATGGCGCCGTCCGATGAGGCCGAGTGCCGCCAGATGCTGACCACCGGGCTGCGCTATGCCGGCCCGGCCGCGGTGCGCTACCCGCGTGGCAGCGGGACCGGCATCGCCGCCGGCACGGATCTGGCCACGCTGGAGATCGGCAAGGCCGATCTGCGCCTGCAGGGCAGCCGGATCGCCCTGCTCGCGTTCGGCAGCACCGTGACGGCCGCCGAACAGGTCGGCCGCGAACTGGGCCTGACCGTGGTCAACATGCGTTTCATCAAGCCGCTGGACCGGGCCCTGCTGCTGGAACTTGCGCAGCGCCACGAAGGCTTCGTCACCATCGAAGACAACGTGGTCGCCGGCGGTGCCGGCTCCGGCGTGGCCGAGCTGCTCAATGCCGAGAACGTGCTCAAGCCGTTCCTGCACCTGGGCCTGCCGGACAGCTTCCAGCACCATGCCAGCCGTGAAGACCTGCTGGCCGAAGCCGGCATCGATGCCGATGGCATCCGCCAGGCCGTGCTCAAGCGTTGGCCGATGCTGGTCAAGAGCGGCCAGACGCTCAGCGCGGCAGGCTGACACGCTGCCCACCGCCCTTGGGCGAGTGCTCCGCAAAAAACAGCGAGGCCGCGTCCAATCGACGCGGCCTCGTTCGTTTGAGCACTCAGGGGGCGCTCAAGCGCTGTGCACCAGCCATCAGTAGATCTGGAACTGGGCGCGGCAGCCGCCATCCACCCAGACGCCGGTGCGGTCCCAGCCCCAGGTCCGCCCTTCGATGCAGGCATTACGCGAAGTCTGGCGGATCAGCCGCGCCTCGCGGCGGACATTGGCCACGCAGCGCTGACGGCGATGGTCGTTGGAATCGCAGGTCAGGATCTGGCCCCGGCCGTTGTTGCCGCCGCCGTTGTGGCCCCAGCCGCCCCCACCGCCATTCCAGCGGCCGCCGCGGCCGCCCTCGGCAATGAACTCGGCCCGGCAGCCTTGCGTCACCCACACGCCGTTGCGTGCCTGGCCCCAGGTCTGGCCTTCAACGCAGGGCGAGCCGGAGATCTGCCGCACCAGGCGTGCACGCCCTGGCAAGGCGCACTGCTGCGTGCGGTTCTTGATCGATTCGCAGCGCACCGGACCGCCGTTGTAACCGTCGTCATAGCGGTCGTAGTTCTGCGCCTGGGCAGCGCCGGCCAGCGCCATCAGCGCCGGCACCACGGCCCAGCGCAATCGTCTGGCGGCCTGGGAAGGGCTGGTGTTCGACATGGGATCCTCGTTGCGTGTTGGGGGAGGCGCACAGGATCGGTGATCGTCCGGCGCCGCGACATAGGCCAGAAGTCGCTGATTTCATCCCCTATTTAGGTACCCGACGCGTGGCTGACTGGGCGGGCGGCCGGCGGTCACATCCGCACGAACAGCCTTGGATGGCCGGCTCAGCCGTAGCGGACGGCGTCCACGTAGGTCTCCAGCACCTGCACCCGGACGGCGCTGCTGTCGCCGGTCTCGGCATGGTACTCGCGTGCCAGGGCATCGGCGAAATCGAAGGCGGTGGCCCCGCTGCGGAACGCAATCGGTGCGGATTTGGCCGGGTGCACGACGTGCCAGCGGCGTTCGATGTGTTGCAGTTTGATCACCATGCGGATCGTTCCTTTGCGGCATGCCTGGGCGAAAAGCTCACGACGTGAGGGATCCATCCCTCAGCAGGAACGATAGAGCAGGTTGAAGCCCGTTGTTATCGGATTAGTCTGATTTTGCTCAGCCGTCGGTGCCCAGGAACCGGAACGGCTCGGCCGGCTGGAACCGGGGCAGCGCGTCGCCCGCGAACACGTTGCGCTGGTCCGGCCCCAGGTCCAGTTTCAACACCGGGGCACCGCGCGAGAAATCGGCCTTGTTGAGGTCTACCCAGAAGGTATTGGGCGTCATCGCCGATTCAAAGAAATACAGCTTGCGCTTGTGGTCGGCCACGGTCCGCCAGCGGGTGGAGGAGATGTTCGGCTCCCCCGGCGTGGTGATCCCGTAGGGCACGGACACATTGCGGATCACACTGAACACACTGGCCAATGCGACCACGGGATCCTCGCTTTTGGGAATGGCGTTGATGTAGAACTTCGCGCGAGCGAAGCGATCGGCCGAGCGGTTGGTGCCGGGCAGCATCACGGTGCCACCGATTTCCTGCCAATACGTATTGAGCGCCAGTTGCTGATCGAACACCGGCGAGTTGGTCATCACCTGATAGGCGCGATCGTGATGGATCACCTGCTTGCCGTTGATGTATTCCACGATGGCGCTGTCACCGCTGGCGTCGGACAAGGACAGGTGCAGCGTGGCCAGCCGGGACTCGCCCGGCACCTTGTCCGTCACGATCGAAAACGGCTCGCGCTCCAGCGCGGCGACGGCCTCGGCAACGGTGGCGAAGTTGTCGAGCACGTATTGCGCCCACAACGAGATCGCCAATCCCGGTTTGCTGCCACGTTGCTGCGGGTACTGCGATTCTGCCAGCCACAACAGATTGGCTGACAACCCCGCTTCGTTGAGTCCATCGGTGGTGGAGATGTCATACCCGGTGGCGACCACGCTGCCGTAGCGTGAGGTCCAGCGGATCGAGCGCGGGCCGGCCTGGCCATCACGGTCGATGCCTTTGGGCAGCACCCACAGGTTGGTGGCCACATCGCTCTTCCAATCCATCGAGCGGGCCGTGATCACATCCTGGTTGTCGCCCAGATACACCACGCGGGTGCAGGCATCGGCCCGGGCGGAGACGCAGGTGAGCGCCGCAGCGAATGCGATGTGACGGATCGAAAACAGTGTTTTCATGACGTGCCTCCTGGCAGTGGCGCTGACAACCTGGCGTCAAACCTGATACCGGCGATGTCCACACAGGCGGGTCGCACGCATCCTGCTTCAACGCATCATCGCGTTCCGCGGTGCTCGTCACGGACTACAACGCAGCATCGGCGGAATCCTCCAGCGTCATATCAGCCCACGCCCGGTGATGGAGGAGTGAACCCTGCACGTGACATCGACGGACCCGGCGCGAGACTGCCCGCGACCTCAAGCGCCTACGGAGCCTGCATGTCCATTCGAGCCGCCCTGCTTCCCCTGCTCGCCGCCCTCACCGCCTGCGCCCATCCTGCGCCGTCACCCTCCTCGCCCACGGCAGGCGTACCCGGTGCGGACCGCGATGCGCATGGGTGCATCGGCTCGGCAGGCTACCGTTGGTGCGAACGCACACAGCAGTGCGAACGTCCGTGGGAGTTGGCCAATGCAAACGGGTTGGAGAACACCGCCGAGGCCATCACCGCCTACTGCGCCGCGCCGGCGCCACGCTGATCTCGTCATAGGCGGCGCAACCGGACAGGGAGGACAGGGCGTCATGCCGGGGACGCGCCCGGAAACGGCCGCGCGTCCACTGGCAGGACCACCAGGAACCGCGCGCCACCACCGGGGGCGCTGTCCACGGCGATGGTGCCGGCGTGACGCAGCACGATCTCGCGGGCCAGGTGCAGGCCCAGCCCGCTGCCGCTGCCGCTGGGCCGCAATCGGTGGAACGGCTCGAACACGGACAGCCGCTCGGCCTCCGGCACGCCCGGGCCTTCATCACTGACCGACAGGCCGCCATCATCATGCAGTGCCACGGCGATCATGCCGCGGCCGCCACCGTGGGCGATGGCGTTCTGCAGCAGGCTGGCGATGACCCGGTGCAGCGCATGGGGATCCCCGCGAACCCAGATCGGCTGATCCGGTGCATCCACCGAAAAGCCGTAGCCGGCATCCACCACCAGTGGTGCGACATCGGCGGCCACGTCGCGGGTCAACGCGGACAGGTCGATACGCTGGGACTGGCTGCCATGCCGGTCCAGCCGCTGCAGATCCAGCAGCTGCTCGGCGATGTTGCTCAGCCGGCTCAGGTCCAGCTGCAGGCGCGAACGCGCATCGCCGGGCGGCAGATCGGCCAGGCGCGTGGCGAGGATCGCGATCGGCATGCGCAGCTCATGCGCGGCACCGGCGAGGAAGCGATCCTGCGCATCGTAGCTTTCACCGATGCGGCGCACGGCCGCGTTGAAGGCGTCCACCAGCGGATAGATCTCCAGCGGCACGGCACGCGTATCCAGGCCGCTGCCGCGCTCGTTGACCTGGATCGCTGCGGCCTGCGCCGCCACGCGGTTGACCCCGCGCAGCGCGCGATGGATCACCCATGGCGCCACCACCAGCGTGATCACCAGCACCGGCAACGCGATCCAGCCGCCCAGGTAGCGGAAGATCAACAGCAGCTGCCGCACGATGCTGCGTTCGGGAATGCCGCCTACCGCCACGTGCAACCGCCCTTCCGGCCGAACAACGACCACCACGCGCACGGCAAGCGCATCGGCATTGATGCGGGTACGGATGTCGGTCTGCTCGATCTGATCCAGCCGTGCCACCAACTGACGGTACTGCACGGGAACATCGCCATGCACCAGGCGTCGGCCACGCTCATCGGCCGCGGCGAACCAGAACATCGCCGGCGGCCGTGGCACGGCCAGCGCCACCTTCCGCAGATCCGCCTCCAGTCCCTGGGCACCGAAGGTGATGGCCGATGCGATCTGGTCGCTGGTCTTCCAGTCGATATAGGCCGAACGGCGGTCGCCGTAGGTCAACACCATCGCGCTCAACGCCAGGGCGATCGTGGCCGCCTGGATCAGGCAGACCTTCCACACCAGGTTGAACGCCAGCGAATCGGGTTTGAGCAATCTCACGGCGTGTCCTTGAGCAGATACCCGATGCCGCGCATGACGTGGATCTCCACGCCCGCGTCGGCTTCCAGCAGCGCTTTGCGCAGCTTGGAGACATGCGCATCCAGCGCATTGGATTGGATGGCATCGTCAAAGCCGTACACGGCTTCCAGCAACGAGGCGCGGCCCACCGTGCGCCCTTGCCGCAGTGCCAGTGCTTCGAGCACCAGCAGCTGCCGCCGCGGCAGCGCGAGCAGCAGCTCTGACACGCGGGCTTCGCGCGCCACGAAATCGAACTGCAGCCGGCCCAGCGACAACACCGGCAGGGTGATCTGCGAGGGCCGCCGCGAGATCGCGCGGATGCGCGCAAGCAGCTCTTCGACCGCGAACGGCTTGGTCAGGTAATCATCCGCGCCCACGTCCAGGCCGGTGACCCGATCGGCCACCGAATCGCGCGCGGTCAGCATGATCACCGGCAGGTTCGGCACGCGCTCACGCGCGATCCGGACAAAGCTGGCACCGTCGCCGTCGGGCAGCTGCCGGTCCAGCAGCAGGATCTGGTGGACGCCGGCCTTGAGGGCTTCATCGGCCTGCGCCATCGTGCCGACCACGTCGATCACCATGCCGTGGCGCGCCAGGCTGACCTGGATCGCGCTGGCCATTTCCGGATCATCTTCCAGGAGAAGAAGGCGCATGGGGCGGTGCCTTGCGGGGTACGAAGGAGGCGATGGTACCGCGCAGCCGGACGTAACGTTCCGACAATGTAGGGCGCCCACCATGACACTCCGGTTGTTCCCCCTCGGCAGGTCCATGCACGTCCGTTTTCGTTCCCCGCGCCCTTCGCTTCCCCTGTTTGGCCTGGCCCTGGCCAGTGCATTCACCGCCGCCAGTGCGCAGGCGGCTGATGCGCCCGAGGGCGCCAGGAAAAGCAGCATCGGCATCGCCGTCGTGGCGCTCAAGGCCCCCTATGCCGGCTATGACACCGATCGTCTAGCCGCCCCGATCGTCAGCTGGGAAGGCCGTTCGTTCTTCTTCCGCGGTGGCAGCGTGGGCTATCGGCTGCACCAGACCGCGCGGTCCGAGCTTGCCCTGACCGCCTCGCCGTACGTGATGCGCTTCAAGCGCCGCGACAGCCACGACCCGCAACTGCGCCAGCTCGACAACCGCAGCCTGTCCGGCATGCTGGGCGTCTCCTGGCGGCACCAGGCCGAATGGGGCGTACTGCAGGCCAATGCGCAGGCGGAAGTCACCGGACACGGCGGCGGCTTCTCGGCCGATGCCCGGTACGCCTACCCGATCCCGGCCGGCCGCGTGACCTTCATGCCCGCGGTGGGCGTGACCTACACCAGCGCCGATCTCAACGACTACTACTTCGGCGTCAGTGAGCGCGAAGCGGCACGCAGCGGCCTGGCGCGCTACTCGTCCGGCAGCGGTGTGTCGCCCTACATGGACATTGCCGCCGTGATGCCGCTGGGGCCGCGCTGGACCGCGACCGCGTCGATCCGCCGCACCTCGCTGGCCGATGCCGTGCGCGACAGCCCGATGACCCGTGGCGACCACATGGATACCGCCGCGCTCTCCCTCAGTTACGGATTCTGATCATGCGTCAGGGAATCGTACGTCGTGTCGCGGATCTGGCCTTGCAGATCGAACCGGACCGCGCCGCCGTTCTTGAATGGATTCTGCATTCCCCACTGCCCGCGCTCGACGGGCAGACCACGTTCGAACTGGCCTGTGAGGGCCAGGGTGAACGCGTCGTCGCGCTGCTGGACACCCTGCTGCGGCAGGGTGATCCGGTCCTGCCGCGCGGCTGATTCTTCGTTTTTCCCCTACCGGTGTCCTGGAGGCGCGAATGCACAACGCAACCGATACCCCGCTGCTGCAAGCAGCCAACGATGACCTCGCCGCGCACACGATCGTGGCCAATCTCCACCGCGCGATCCTGCACCGCATGGACCGCGACAGCCAGGCCCACGGCCGGTTCTCACGGGCTTACATCGCCGAGCTGTTCGACATCGGGCGCACCATCAGTCCCGCGTGTCGCCCGCACCAGGTCGACAGTGAATGGATCACTGCGCGACGGTCGTGGCTGGATACGGTGCTGCGCGAGCATCCGCTGGACCGTCGCGATGCGCAGCTGACCGCTGCACGGCACGCCGCCGATGGGTTCCTGCTCCGCGCCTGCGTGCTCGGCTGTGACGCCACGCCGGAAGCTGCGACCGAGCGCGTGCGCGATGCCCTCATCGCCATGACCCGGCCGACGCACTGAGTGACGAAACGCCACCGACACCTGCACATGACCGCCGGAATCACCGTGCTACATTCCGGCCAAGAGGCAGGCTGACTGCTTCTTGATGCCGGTATCGGCCGGCCCGGAGCGTGCCCATGCGGTGTTCGGCCCTGCTGCTGTCCCTGCTGTTCTGCGATGCCGTGCACGCCCAACGGGACGCGCCGCCGGACCTCGCCTTCGACCGCCCCGGCATCGGCTTCGCCGCCTCGACACTGCCCCGCGGTGGCGTCGCGCTGGAGGCGGGATTGCCCAGCTTCAGCCGCGACCGCGACGGCGCGGGCGTGCTGAGCACGCAGTACAGCGCCGACATCAATCTCCGGATCGGCTTGGTCGAGCATCTCGAACTGCAGGCCTTCACCTCGCCCTGGAACCACCTGCGGGTGGCGCCGCGCGATGCACCGGCCGAGCACAGCCGCGGTGCTGGAGACCTGGGCCTCGGCCTGAAGTTCGCCCTGCCCTTGTCCTCGGAAAAGCACGCCGTGGCGCTGCTGGCCAGCACCACGTTCGCCACCGGCTCGCGCGACTTCAGCGAGGGCGCCACGCAGTACGCGCTGGGTGCGAGCTATGAGTACAGCTTCGATGATCGCTGGACAGGCGCGCTGTACGCCAATGTGACCCGCGGTGGCAGCGAGGACAGCGTCAGCTGGGCGCCGAGCCTGAGCTTCTCCGCCACCGATACCGTCAGCACCTATCTGGAGGCCGGCTTCACCGACACCAACGGCGAGCCCTCGACCGGGATTGCCGGCGCAGGCATCACCTGGATGGTGACCCCGACGGTCCAGTTGGATGCCTCATTCGATGTGGGGCTGGATGACGACAGCCCGGACACGCAGGCTGGCCTTGGGGTGTCGGTGTATTTCGAGTGAGGTTTGCGGGGCACCCTGCTGCATCGCCAACGAAAAGGCCTGCACGAAACCGCGCAGGCCTTTGTCTGGAACCGCAACGTCTTGGCGCGGCGGGTCAGGTCACCTTCTTGGCGATGGTCATGCCCAGCACGAACAGCACCACAGCGATGATGATGCCCGCCCAGAACAGGAACTTGGCGATCCCGATCGCAGCGCCGCCGATGCCGGCGAAACCGAGGGCACCGGCGATCAGGCCGATGACGGCAAAAATGATGGCCCACTTGATCATGATGATCCTTTCCCCGAATCGGGTTGAATGACAGGACTCCACGGTAGCCAGCCGACTGTCTCACCTTCGTGAACGCGCCGACTGAACGGCGTGAAGTCAGGCGCCCGGCGCCACGCGCATTTCCATCGGCTGGTAGCGCAGCCCGGAAGATTCCGCTGCCTCCCCTGTGCAGGTAAAGCCATAGCGCTCATAGGCGGGTACCGACGAGAGCGACGCGCTCACGGTCAGCACCTCCACACGCGCCTGCTCGATCATGGCCGCCATCAGGGCCTTGCCGACCCCCTGCTGCTGGGCCGCCGGGTCGACAAACAGCATGGCCACGTGACGGCCTTCCTTGAGCTCGGCGATACCGATGAGCCGATCCTCCTGCGCGTAGGCCAGCATCACATTGTCGTGCACCATGCGCGCGCGGAACCCCTCCACCGAGGCGATACGGGCAAAGGTCTCGATCCCAAGGGGGGGCAGTGATTCCGCCACCGCCCCCATGAAGGCGGCCATGCACACACGGCTGGCCTGTTCGAGATCGGCTGCCAACAACGCTCGTACCGCCATATGCATTTCCTTCCGCGTCCATGAGGTAAGCGATCACTCTACCTCGATGATCTGCAGCCGCGCACGACTCACCACCGGATCGACGCCAACTCAGCGCGCGACCTCGACAAACACGGGATTGGAATAGAACCACAGGTCCTGCCAGGGATCTTCGCCTGGCACATCGGGCAACGGCGCCACTTCAGGGGTGCTGCTGCCGCGTACACGAACGAATCCGCCCTGTGCAGGCGCCGGCAACACCCAGGATACCGTTCGCCATGCGCCGTCCACTTGCCAGTCACTGGCGCGGAATACACGCGTCTGCATAACAGGAGCATCGCTTTTTCCAGGGCTGCCCACTATCAGCTCGACGTGATCCAGCACCGGGGGCTGGCCAGCGTGATTGGCTGAGGCCGGCACACGCACCCGCAGTTCCACGCGCATGGAGGCGTCAGGCGACATCGACAGCGTGCCGCCCATCGTGGCGCTACGTGCCTCGTCGTCGTTCGCAGTCACCCGCAGCTCCAGTGCATCGATCAGATCGCCGGTCACCGCGAACATCCGCCCGTGACGGAGGCCATCAAGGATGTCCTCGGCGTCCTGCCGCGCCCAGACATGGGTCTTGCTGTACTGGCCCGGATCGAAGTCACTGCCGCCATCACGCTGGTTGACGTGCGAATCGGAGCTGGCCGTGATCCAGAAGCGATGCCCCTGGGACAACAGCGTGTCCCAGATCCCGCCGACGGTTGCCGTCATCTGGTCGAATCCTCCCAGGGTCGGTGCATCCGCGTTGCGATACAGGCCGCGATGGACACGGGTGGCCTGATGGCCCGGCGCGCCTTCCATACCAACCAGCACCTGCGGTGCAGCCGCATGCCAGGCACGCAGCTCATCGGGCTCGACGTCGCCCCACCGTCCCATGGCGGTGGCAGTGCGCGCGGGGTGATTGATGAACATCAACGGCTGTGCCGGCAGCGACCGCATGTGGGCCAGTGCATCGAGCATGGTCTGCCCGTCATCGCGGCTTCCCTGCAGCGGCTCGCTGCGGCCGTAATCGCGTTCGATCGCGACCAGCTGGTCGCGCTCGTCAGGGCCGGGCGCGATGATCAACGAGGCGTGCTCGCCGGCCGGCACATCGAATTCCATGCCGTTGAACTGGATCAGCGCGGGCACTTCGCGCCGGGCCTCCAACAGCGCCGGCCACGCATGGTCCCGGGTGACCGCCGAATGCACCGGCCCGCCATGATCGGTATGCACCATCCAGGTCAGACCGTTGGCCAGCGCCTGCTGGGCGTTATGGGTGCGGGTGTAGGACGAGTCGCCACCACGGATCGGCGTGGGCGGCGTGGTGCTGCGAACCCAGTCCACGCTCCACTCGCTGTGGACATGGTGGTCGCCAGCCTGCCAGCTGCGGCCGGCATCGTCATCGGCAGCCTGCGAGACCGCCGGCCACGCCAGCACCGCCACAAGCGGCAGGAAGAAAACATGTCGCATCGTATGTTCCTCACAAACGGGCAGCCGCATCCGGGGCACGCGCACGTGCCTCCGGATGCACCGCGAAGGTGGCTCAGAAGTCCGCGCGCAGGCCGAGGCTGATCCGGCGGCCGGAGCGCTCGTACATCGTCGGGAACGCGGGATCCATCGTGTAGCCGGTGGTCGCCTGGTTGGTCAGGTTGATGCCCTTCAGGCTGAGCTTGATGCTGTCGGTCAGGCGGTAGCCGATCGACACATCCACCTGGCCGTAGTCATCGCGCCAGATCGGGTACATGTTGTAGCCGATCGATTCGACGTACTCTCCCTTGTGGTTGTACGACACGCGCGCGTCGAAGCGGTCGTTCTCATAGTAGACGGTCATGTTGTATGACTTCTCCGAGAGCCCCGGCATCGGCGTGCTCACGCCCAGATCGGATTCGCCGGCCAGCGAGCTGTCCAGCATCGTGTAGTTGGCATTGATGCCGAAGCCTTCCAGCGAACGGTGCAGCATGCTCAGCGGCAGCTGCGCGATCAGCTCGACGCCTTTCACCACATAGGTGCCATCGGCATTGATCGGCTGGTACACGTCGAAATCATAGGTGCCGTTGAGCGAGCCGTTGGCGTTGTAGACCGCCACATCCGGTACCACGCCGGTCAACGCATTGATCACGACGCCGTCGATCTTCTTGTGGAAGTACGAGGCCGCCAGCAGCCCGCCGTTGTCCAGGTACTTCTCCAGACCCAGCTCCCATTGCTTGGCATAGGTGGGCTGCAGATCCGGGTTGCCATCGGTGAAGCGGAACGAACTCCAGCTGGCGGTGCGCTTGTAGGCGATGTCGGTCAACGCCGGGCGGATGAACGTCTTGGAGGCGGCGCCCCGCAGCACCAGGCCCTCGGCCAGTTCGGCAGTGGCATTCAGGCTCGGCAGCAGATCGTTGTAGCTGCCTTTGCGCGAGACGGGCGTGTCGGTATAGCCGGTGCTACCGTCTTCCCGCTGGATCGGATGGAGGCCGGAGGACTGCACCGAGGTATCCACATAGCGCACGCCGGCGTTGATCGAGACCGGCACGCGGCCCACATCGAAGCCGATGTCGGTCATCGCGTACAGACTGGTCACGTTCTCGTCGACCCGGTAGTACTGGCCCGGATCAAACGGCGTTGCGAAGCCCGGATAGCGGAACGCACTGCGTGCGTAGTCGTTGGAGACCATCTTCCAGTCCAGGTCTTTCACCGAATAGCCACCGCCCGGCACGATATCGGCAATCGACTGCAGCGGACTGTCGGCCAGGGTGCGCTTGTTCACCCAGCTGTTGTCACCCGCCCCCGGCCCGTAGATCTTGGCTTCGCCATACTCGCGCTGCTTGGACTTGTCGGTGTAGCGCGCGCCGAACTGCACGCTGCGCAGCGCCGGCAGGAAGGCCAGTTCCAGCGCCTTGGTCACATCCACCTGGGCGGCATACTTGTCATCGCTGACCTTCTCCAGCGTCGTCTCATACGCCTCGAACAGGTACTTGTCCGAGGCGTTGTACATGTCGATGCTGGCCGGGTTGGCGCTGGGAATCGTCTCCCCGCTCTTGCCGGTCCAGCGGGTCCGCGAGGGCGCGTAGGCCACATGCTTGAGGTTGCTGGCATCCAAGGTCTTGTCGGCGCCGGAGTAACCGACCATCGCATCCACGCCCCAGGTGTCGCCCTGCCAATCCATTGCCACGCTGTACTGGCTGAAATCGGTCTTGTTGATCCGCTCCTTGCTCAGCATCTCGTGCTGGGTGGCGGTGTAGGACACATCGCGCAGCACCACGATGCCGTACTGCGACAGCGTGCTGGCGTCGTAATCATGGATGGTCTCCAGCGTGCTTCGGCTGGACGCCGAATATGCCGCCGCGTCGTACTCGTCTTCGGTGGTGTCGTAGCCGCCGCGCATCGCATCGAAAGTCAGGCTGAAGCGGCTGCTCGGCTTGTACTGCAGCGATGCGGTGGCACCCCACTTGTCCTGGTCGTTGACGAACACGCGGTCGCCCACTTTGTCCTGGAACACGATCAGGTTGCTTTCATCGGTGTTGTTGCGGTTCTTGACCACCACGCCGGCATCGCGTGCCAGCACCGCGGCGGCCTGCGTGCCGCGCGTGCCCGAGGCACCAAGGAAGCGCGACATGGGGCGGAAGTTGATGCCCGACGTCGCGTCCGTGCGGTTGCTGCGCTTGGCCGTGGCGAAGGACACCAGGCCACCCCAGTCGCCCCAGGTGTCACTGGCCAGGAAAGAGAATTTCGGGTCCACCTCTTCGGAAATCGAGTTGTGCGCCCCTTCCACCGACGCCACCAGCTTGCGGCCGGTGTAGTCGAACGGGCGTGCGGTGGAGATCTGCACGGAGCCGGCGATGCCGCCCTCCTCATCCGCCGCAGTCGGCGACTTCAGCACCGTGACCTGCTGGATGATCTCCGAGGCGAAGATGTCGAACTCGATATCACGACCACCGCTGCCGGATGCCGTGGCCAGGTTGTTGATCGAGACATGCGTGTACTCCGACGGCAGGCCACGCACGTTGACGCGGCTGCCCAGCCCCTTGTCACGCTCGATGGTCACGCCCGGCATGCGCTGCAGGGCTTCGGCCAGGTTCTGCTCGGGAAAGTCGGCCACGTCGGTGGCCACGATCGAGTCGGAGAAGCCGATCGTGGCGCGTTTGATGTCCACCGCCTGCTCCAGGCTGCGGCTGTAGCTGCCCACCACGTCGATGCGCTCCAGCTGCTGCAGGCCGGCGCCTTCCGCTGCGGGGGCCGCTTCAAATGCCAGGGCCGATGTGGCGACGGGCACGGCGGATGTGCCCGACGGTGCGGCATCACTGCGTGCTTCGATGGTCACCGTGGTGTCGTTGAGATACCGATAGCGAAGGCCGGTGCCGTCCAGCAGCTGCTCCAGTGCCTGCTGCGGGGCCAGCCCCGCCGGCATCGCGCGGGTGCGCGGGTTGCCCGCCTGCTGCGCGTTGTAGACGAACTGCAGGCCGGTCTGGCGCGAGAGATCGTTGAGTGCACGGTCCAGCGGTTGGGCGGGAATCGCCTCGCTGGCCACGCGGGTCTCCTGCGCGGTAGCTGTGACGGCGGCGCTCTGCAGGGCAAGAGCGATCGAAAGGAAAAGAATGCGGCGCATCGTAGAAGTCCAGTGGGGTGGTATGAGCGTCGCGAGACGGAATCGTTCGCGCTTGCCTGGACTACGAGGGCGCAGGGCGAGGATCGGGCACCGGTATTTCGATGAATTTTTTTTGACAGCCGCTCGGCGTGTGCCCCGCGATGACGCGCGGATAGCGCAATTACTGTTGTTTCGCGCTGGTTTCCGCCGCTGCTCGGCTGCTCACGTGGATCTGTTTGTCGACCACGCGCGTGCGCAGCGATGGCTGCTGATCGAGGAAGGTACGAAGTGATGCAAGATCGTCGCCACGCAGGTTGCCGGTCAGTCGCAGTGCCCCGGCGACATCGTCGTCCACCTGCAGGCGCACGCGGTTGAGGCGATTGAACTGCTCGGCCACCTCGCGCAGCGGCTCATCCTGGAACACCACGCGGCGACGCCACCAGGCGGTCATGGTGTCGGTGTGCTGCTGGCGGAGGCTGACGGTCTGATCGCGGTAGTCGATGTGGGCACTCTGGCCTGCGCGAAGATCGGCGAGCAGCCGGCCCTGGCCCGAGTCGCCGCGCACCTGCACGCTGCCTTCGGCTACCTCGATGCGCGCCTGCTCGCGGCGCAGCGATACATCGAAGATGGTGCCGATGTCGCGCACCTCCAGCCCGGCCGCGTGCACCGCGAAGGGACGGCGCTCCTCGGCCACCACAAAGCTGGCCTGCCCGCGCGAGAGCTCCACGCGGCGGCTCAACAAGGTGAAGCGGATCGACAGTTCACTTTCCGCGTTCAGATGCACGACGGTGTGGTCCGGCAGCGTAAATCGCTGTGGTGCGCCGTGTTCCGCCACATAGTGCCGGGTCTGTGGCCACGCCATGTGCCCCACGAACACGACACCCAGCAGCAACGCGGCCGCTGCGGCGATACCCGGCAGGTGCCGGCGCGGCGCACGGGAGGCCGCGAGCGGTGGCGGGCGTCGCCGTACCGGCAAGGCCACCACGTTGTCGTCGGCGGGCGGTGGCCCGGCGGCGATCAGTGCGTCCAGATCCACTGCCATGTCACGCAGCGCATCGCCGAGTTCGGTGGCGACGCGGCTGACCGTGATGTACTCGCGCAGGTGCGCCGGTGAGGTCACCAGCCACGTCATGAACTGGCGTTGTTGTTCGGCGGTCAGCCCGCCCTGGCGCTGCAGCGCATGCCAGTGCGCGGCCTCGCTGGCGAGGGAAGGACGCGGTGCGGGAAACTCGCTCACCACGCCTCCGCGTGGCCGGCCAATGCACGGCGGCACACGGAAAGTCCGCGTACCACGTGCTTCTTGACCATGTGCGAGGACACGCCCAGCCGCTCGGCGATCTCCTTGTAGCTGAGGCCGTCACGGTACTGCATCACCAGCACCGCGCGGGTGTGCTCGGGCAAGGTGCCCAGCAGGGCCTGCAGCTGCACGCGGCGCTGCTCGCGCTCGGCGGCATCCTCCACGGTTTCTTCGCCGCTCAGCAGCGTAGTGAGGTGCTCAAGATCGTCGATGGGCAGCATCGACCAGCGCCGCCGTGCGGCCTGCTCGCGTGCGAGATTCTGCGCGACGGTAAACAGGTAGGCCTCGGGATTGGCGATTGCCTCGCCTTGATCCTCATGTGCGCGCAGCAAGCGCAGATAGGTCTCCTGCACCATGTCCTCGGCATCCTGGCGCGCACCGCGGCGGGTGAAGAATCCCCGCAGCACCGGCCCCTGCTCCAGAAACATGCGCGCCAAACGCCGTTTTGCGTGTTCGGCCACGATCCCACCTCGCCCCCAGGTGCGGCGAAGGTACGTGGCCCGCATGACGATTCGATGACGCAGGCGACACGGTACCGCCGCGCGGCGATACCGTGGACACGCGCCTCAGGTGGTACGAACGTCGATCAGGTCAATCAGAACGTGTGTTCCGGGCCGGGGAACGTGCCTGCCCCAACCTCTTCCGCGAACTCACGCGCGGCCTTCTGCAACACGCCATGCATATCCGCGTACTGCTTCACGAAGCGCGGCAGCTTGCCGGTGCGCAGCCCGGCCATGTCCTGCCAGACCAGCACCTGTGCATCGCAGTCGCTGCCGGCCCCGATGCCTACCGTCGGAATCTTCAGCGCGGCGGTGATCTGTGCGGCGACCGCGCCGGGCACCATCTCCATCAGCACCGCGAACGCACCTGCGGCTTCCAGCGCGCGTGCTTCCTCGATCAGCCGTGCGCCATCCTCGCCCCGCCCCTGCACACGGAAACCACCGAGCTGGTGCTCCGATTGCGGGGTGAAGCCGATGTGCGCCATCACCGGGATGCCGCAGCTGACCAGCTTGCGCACCTGCGGCACTATCTCGATGCCGCCTTCCAGCTTGACCGCATGCGCCCCGCCTTCCTTCATGAAGCGCACCGCCGTGTGGAAGCACTGCTCCGGCGAGGCCTGATAGGAACCGAACGGCAGATCGGCGATCACCAGCGGCCGCCGCGTGCAGCGGCTCACCGCGCGCACCAGCGGCATCAGCTCATCAACCGTGACCGGCAACAGCGAGTCGTTGCCGAACACGTTGTTGGAGGCCGAATCGCCGATCAGCAGCACCGGAATGCCGGCGTCTTCGAAGATCGCCGCGGTGTACATGTCGTAGGCGGTGAGCATGGCCCACTTTTCGCCGCGCTCCTTCATCTGCTGCAGATGCGGAATGCGCACGCGCGGTGCAGGGACCGGGGCGCTGCCCGGCGTCGCGTAGGGATGGAGCTGTTCGGTCATGCCAAGGATCCTCGTGGGGACAACGTGGGGGTCAGAGTGTGCCGGTTCCGCTCAGCAACAGCACAGCGATCAGGATCATCGCGGCGCCCGAGACGCGGCCGACCACGCGTGATGCACGCGGGCGCGTGCGCAGCACGGCACCGGCGCCATACCCGACGGCCAGATACACCGCCGCGCAGCTGACCAGGTGCACCATGCCCAGCGCGATGATCTGCACAGGCATCGCCCATGCCGCGCTGGCGGAAATGAACTGGGGCAGCAGCGCCAGAAACAACAACAGCACCTTGGGATTGAGCCCGCTGACACAGACGCCCTTGACCGCCCAGTGGCGCCACCCCGTCACCGCTCCCGCATCGTCCGCTGCGGCCACCGGCGGATGGCGCAGCAGCCCGATGCCCAGCCACAGCAGATACAGCGCGCCAAGCACGGTCAGTACGTGCAGCGCGACCGGCGCCTGGGCGAACATCGCGCCGACGCCCGCAGCGACCAGCGCGATCGCCAGCAGATGGCCAGACAACAGCCCGGCCACCGCTGGCACCACCGCGCGACCACGCAGGCCGGCGGCGATCGCGTGCGCCCAATCCGCACCGGGGGTAAGCACGAAGAGGATCGAGACCGCCCAGAAGGCGACGATGACGCTGGGTTGCATGGGGTCCAAAGGGCGGTCTTGCCGCGATCTGCGTGCCAGACGGAAGAATATTCCCACGACTCTGGAATGTGCTTCCAAATACTTGCCCTGCAACTCGCATCAGGAGGAAACTCTTGCGCATGGACATCACCGACCAGCGGATTCTTGCCGAGCTGCAGAAAGACGGGCGCCTCACCGTGACCGAACTGGCCGAGCGCATCGGGCTGAGCGTCTCGCCCTGTCACCGCCGGGTACGTGCCTTGGAGCAGTCCGGCGCGATCCGCGGCTACCGCGCCGAGCTGGATCCCGCCACCCTGGGCCTGAAGTTCTCGGCCCTGGTGTTCATCACCCTGCGCGACGGCGACCGCCGCGCGGTGGACGCCTTCGAACACGCGGTGGCCGAGGTGCCGCAGGTCCTTCAGGCGCAGCGTCTGTTCGGCGATCCGGACTACCTGCTGCACGTCATCACCCGCGACCTGGCCGCGTTCCGTCAGCTGTACGACGAACACCTCTCTGCCCTGCCCGGCGTGCAACGGCTCACCTCCACCCTGGTGATGAAGGACGTGGTGATCGACCGGCCGCTGCCGTTGCACGGGCATTGAGGCAACGGCGTTATACCCTCAAATCGCGGCCTGCATCCAACGGCGAATGACCCGCCGGAAGAAATGTGCGACCGGCGTACTACGCACCGGCGGCACCCGCACAACCGGACAAAGCAAAAGCGATCGCCACGTTGATCGGGCTGCGGTATGACCGGCAACCGACAGCAGCCCAAACAGAAAAAAGGCCTGCGCATCGCTGCACAAGCCTTTGATCGAATCACCAACATTGGTCGGGACGGCCGGATTTGAACCGACGACCCTCTGCCCCCCAGGCAGATGCGCTACCAGGCTGCGCTACGCCCCGATGATGCTGGCAATGTCCCCGCCTCTCAGCGGGCCGACGAGTATAACGGGTTTGCGTGAAAAATGGTTCAGCGGCGCAGCAATTGCAGCACTTCTTCCAGTTCCATCCGCGTCTGCTTGATGATCTGGTTGCTCAGCGCCGATTCCTCGCGCGCATCGGCACCTTCCAGGCGCAGACGCGCGCCGCCGATGGTGTAGCCCTGCTCATAGAGCAGGCCGCGGATCTGGCGGACCATCAGCACGTCGTGGCGCTGGTAGTAGCGGCGGTTGCCGCGGCGCTTGGCCGGCTCGAGACTGGGGAACTCGGTTTCCCAGTAACGCAGCACGTGCGGCTTGACGTCGCACAGTTCACTGACCTCACCGATGGTGAAGTAGCGCTTGGCCGGTATCGGCGGAAGTTCTCGGTTACTGCCCGGATCCAGCATATGCCTCTACCCTTTCCTTGAGCTTCTGGCCCGGACGGAAGGTGACCACCGTACGGGCGGAAATCGGAATTTCCTCACCGGTCTTGGGGTTGCGACCCGGGCGCTGGTTCTTGCGCCGCAGGTCGAAATTCCCGAAGCCGGACAGCTTCACCTGACGTCCCTGTTCCAATGCTTCACGCAGCACATCGAAGAACGCGTCGACAAATTCCTTGGCTTCGCGCTTGTTCAGACCGACTTCGTCGAACAGCTTTTCGGCCATCTCCGCCTTGGTCAATGCCATTGCCTGCTATCCCCCATGCTTCCCGCTCAACCGCGGATCCGGGCGTGATGTTCACGCTCCATGGCAGAGACCGCCTCGGCCACCACCGCATCCACGTCGCGGTCCGTCAGAGTGCGCGACTTGTCCTGCAAAATCAAGCCCATAGCGAGACTCTTGAACCCCGGCTCGACCCCCTGGCCGACGTACCGGTCGAACAGGGTGACCTCCCGCAGGAGCGGCCCGACGGCGCGGCGCAGGGTGGCTTCCAGGTCGGCCCAGGCCGCGGCCTCGGGCACCAGGAAGGCCAGATCGCGGCGCATCGACGGGAAGCGCGACAGCTCGGTCGCGCGCGGCAGCGCGCGGGCGGCCAACGGCGCCAGGTCCAACTCGAAGGCGAACACGTCCACGTCGATCTCCATAGCCTTGGCCAGGCGCGGGTGGATCTGGCCGATCCAGCCCAGGCTGACGCCGTCACGGGAGACCTCGGCCGACCGTGCCGGGTGGCCATACGGACGCTGCGACGGCGTGAACGCCAGCTCCGCGCCACTGGCCGCGGCCAGCGATTCCAGGTCGCCCTTGAGGTCGTGGAAATCGACCTTGCGGGTCGGCAGACCCCACTGCTGGGTGTCGGCATCGCCACAGATCGCGGCGGCCACGCGCTGGGTTTCCAGCGGCGCGGGCTGGCCTTCGCCGGCCTGCTGATGGAATACGCGGCCCAGTTCGAACAGGCGCACGCGGCCCAGCTGGCGGGCGGCATTGCGGCCCAGGGTGGCGACCAGGCCCGGCAGCAGCGACGGGCGCATCACCGCCAGTTCGGCCGACAGCGGGTTGGCCAGCGCGACCAGGCCCTCGCCCAGCTGCCACTGCGCAAGCAGCGCGGCATCCACGAAGGCGTAGTTGATGGTTTCCTGCAGATCGCGGGCGACCAGTTGGCGCCGGACGCTCAGGTCGTCCAGGCGGGTCTCGGTCGGCATCGCCACGCGCGAGGCACCGCCCGGCAGCGTGGTCGGGATCTGCTCGTAGCCGTGGATACGGGCCAGCTCTTCGATCAGGTCTTCTTCGATGGCGATATCGAAGCGACGGCTCGGCGCGGTGACCTGCCAGCCATCGGCGGTCGCGGCCACCTCCATGCCCAGCGCGCGCAGGATGCGCTCCACATCAGCATCGGCGATCTGGATGCCCAGCACGCGCGCGATACGGGCGCGGCGCAGACCGATGGTGGCGGTCGCCGGCAGGTCCGCTTCGCGCACGGCCTCGGTGACCGGCGCAGGCGTGCCGCCGGCCAGGTCCAGAATCAGGCGGGTGGCGTACTCGATCGCCGCGCGCGGCAGCACCGGGTCGACGCCGCGTTCGAAGCGGTGGCCGGCATCAGTGTGCAGGCCGAGCTTGCGGCCCCGGCCCATGATCGCGGCGGGCGCGAAGTGCGCGGCCTCCAGGAATACGTTGGTGGTGTCGTCGGTGACGCGCGTATCGAAGCCGCCCATCAGGCCGGCCAGCGCGATCGGGCGATCGGCGTCGGTGACCAGCAGGAAGCTGTCGTCCAGCGCGGCGTCGCGGCCGTCGAGCAGCTTCAGGGTTTCACCCGCGCGCGAACGGCGCACGCCGATGCTGCCCTGCAGGGTGCCCAGATCGAAGGCATGCATCGGCTGGCCGAGTTCCAGCATGACGTACTGGGTGACGTCCACCAGCAGCGAGACCGGGCGCACGCCACTGCGGCGCAGGCGCTCGGCCATCCACAGCGGGGTCGCGGCGCGGGCGTTGACGCCTTCGATCACGCGGCCGACGTACCGCGGGGCTTCGGCGCCGGCGTCCAGCTGGATCGTCAGCTCACGCGTGCCCACGGCGGCGACCGGCGCGGCGTCGAACGGCACCACTTCACTGGCGCACGCGGCGGCCACGTCGAAGGCGATGCCGCGGATGCTGAAGCAGTCGGCGCGGTTGGGGGTCAGCTTGATCTCGATGCTGGCGTCGGGCAGGCCGAGGTACTCCACCAGCGTCTGGCCGACCGGCGCATCGTCCGGCAGTTCGAACAGCCCGGAGGCATCGGTGTCCAGGCCCAGTTCCTTGGCCGAGCACAGCATGCCGTTGGATTCCACACCACGCAGCTTGGCCGGCTTGATCTTCAGATCGCCGATCTGCGCGCCGACCATCGCCAGCGGCGCGACCAGACCCGGGCGCGCGTTCGGCGCGCCACAGACGATCTGCAGGTGCTCGCCCTGCCCCGCATCGACCTGGCAGATCTGCAGGCGGTCGGCTTCGGGGTGGCGTTCGGCGGAAATGATCTTCGCCACGACCACATGCTGCAGGCCATCGCCCAGCGCATCGACCGCTTCCACTTCCAGACCGATGGCGGTCAGCACCGCGCTGAGTTCATCGCGCGAGACGGTGGTCGGGACGTGGCTGCGCAGCCAGTTTTCAGAGAATTTCATGGTGTCACCCTGGTGGACCCGGCGCAGGCGCCTGGGCCGTGATGAATGGTGGTGCGACGTCGCGCCGGGGGCAGCCCGGCGGTTCCGCTGTTACGCGAACTGCTTCAGGAACCGCACGTCGTTTTCGAAGAACGCGCGCAGGTCGTTGACGCCGTAACGCAGCATCGCAAAGCGCTCCACGCCCAGGCCGAAGGCGAAGCCGGTGTAGCGTTCCGGATCGATGCCGACGCTGCGCAGCACGTTGGGGTGGACCATGCCGCAGCCGAGTACTTCCAGCCAGCGGGTGCTGCCATCCGGCTGCTGCCAGGCGATGTCCACTTCCGCGCCGGGTTCCACGAAGGGGAAGTAGCTGGGACGGAAACGCATCTCGAAATCGCGCTCGAAGAACGCGCGAACGAACTCGGACAGCGTGCCCTTGAGATCGGCAAACGTGGAGTGCTCATCGACCAGCAGACCTTCCACCTGGTGGAACATCGGCGAATGGGTCTGGTCGCTGTCGCTGCGGTACACCTTGCCGGCCGCGATCATGCGCAGCGGCGGTGCGTGCTCGCCCATGTAGCGCACCTGCACACCGGAGGTATGCGTGCGCAGCAGGCGGCCATCGCCGAAATAGAAGGTGTCGTGCATCGCGCGCGCCGGGTGGTGCGGCGGGAAGTTCAGCGCTTCGAAGTTGTGCCAGTCGTCTTCGATTTCCGGGCCTTCGGAGAGTTCGTAACCAAGGCGACCGAAGATCTCGGTGATGCGCTCGAGGGTACGGGTCACCGGATGCAGGCCACCGCGCTCTTCGCGACGGCCCGGCAAGGTGATGTCGATCGCTTCAGCGGCCAGGCGCGCGTCCAGCGCAGCGTCTTCCAGCACGGTCTTGCGATCACCCAGCGCGCTGGTCAGCGCGTCACGGGCACGGTTGATGGCTTCGCCGGCGGCTTTGCGCTCATCGGCAGGCAGGCCACCGAGCTGCTTGAGCTGGGCGGTGATGCTGCCGTTCTTGCCCAGCAGGGCCACGCGCAGGGCTTCCAGCGCATCGGGGCTCTGGGCAGCGGCCACGTCGGCCAGTGCCTGCGTGGTCAGGGATTGGATGTCACTCATGGATAGCCGGAGCCTCGCGTCGGTATGCCATCGCGATGCGCGTCGGGCCGACCCCCGTCGCCACCGCTGTCGATCGATGGCACCGGGAGGGCCACCGCCAACACAAAAAAGAATGGGGAAGGACTTGCGCCCTTCCCCATGCATTTGCCTTACCCACAGCCGTTGCGCGTGAACGGCAACGGCAGGGGAATGGACTTATGCCGCCAGTGCGCCCTTGGCCTTTTCGGCCAGTGCAGCAAAACCAGCTGCGTCGTGCACGGCGATGTCAGCCAGAACCTTACGGTCCAGGGTGATGCCGGACTTGAGCAGGCCGTTCATGAAACGGCTGTAGCTCAGGCCGTTGATGCGGGCAGCCGCGTTGATGCGGGTGATCCACAGCGAACGGAAGTTGCGCTTCTTCTGCTTACGACCGATGTAGGCGTACTGCTGTGCCTTGATCACGGCCTGCTTGGCAACGCGGAAGACCTTGCGGCGAGCGTTGTAGTAACCCTTCGCCAGGGTCAGAATTTTCTTGTGGCGGCGACGCGCCTGTACGCCACGCTTTACTCGTGCCATGGGTCAGTCCTCAGAGGTAGGGAAGCATACGGTTCAAACGGCCTGCGTCTTCTGCACGAACATGGTTCGTCTGACGCAGATTGCGCTTCCGCTTGGTCGACTTCTTCGTGAGGATGTGGCTACGGTTGGCGTGGCCAGCCTTGAACTTGCCGGACGCGGTCTTGCGGAAGCGCTTGGCCGCCGCCCGGTTGGTCTTGATCTTGGGCATTGCTATGTCCTTGATGATGTTTTGTCACTGACCAGGGCGGTGGCATTGCCACACTTTCCGTCCGTGCCCTTGCCTGCTTGTAAGCCCGGGATCCCCTATGGGAACCAGGCCGGTCCTGTTTGCCGTTGAAACAGCGTGCCTTTGTGGGGCGGGAAACCGTTCAAAACAGCACCCCCGCAAAACGGGGCCGCCCATTATGCCCGTGAATCCAGGCAGTTGCAAACGCTTGATTGGGCGGGTGTTTACCGGTGCCGGCAGGCGTGGAACGCCCGCCGGACGGGCCGCAGAGGCTGCGGCCAGGGCAAACGGCAGCAGGCGCCTGAAAAGGCGCCCGTGCCTTGTAACGCGAATCTGAAGCACGCGACGCCGGCGGCGCCGGCAGCCGGGCATGGCCCGGCTCCACGCCCCGCCCGTCCGGGCTGGGGCCGATGGCCGGTTACTTCTTCTTCGGCGCGATCATCATCACCATCTGCCGGCCTTCAAGGCGCGGACGGGACTCGATCACGATGTCCTCGCCCAGATCACCTTCGATCCGGCTGGCCATCTCGCGACCCAGTTCCTGATGGCTCATTTCACGGCCACGGAAGCGGATGTTGACCTTGATCTTGTCGCCCTCTTCCAGGAAACCGCGCATCTTGCGCAGCTTGATCTGGTAATCACCTTCATCGGTGACCGGGCGGAACTTCACTTCCTTGATCTCGACCTGCTTGGTCTTCTTCTTGGCCTCGTTGGCCTTCTTCTGCGCTTCGAACTTGAACTTGCCGAAGTCCATGATCTTGCACACCGGCGGATCAGCCTGCGGCTGAATCTCGACCAGGTCCAGACCTTCGTCTTCGGCCATCGACAGCGCTTCGTCACGCGTCAACACACCAATCATCTCTCCGTCGCTGCCGATCACGCGGACGCGCGGCACCCGGATTTCCTGATTCTTGCGGTTCTGTTTGTTGTCAGGGGTACTGATATTGCAATCTCCCAGAGGAATCAAACCGGCCCATCGCGGAGCATCCGCAGGGCCGGGACTTTCTTACACGGACTGTTCTGCCTGCAACCGCTCGATGAAGGCCTGGACGGACATGCTGCCCAGATCTTCGCCAGAGCGCGTACGCACGGCCACGGCGCCATTTTCCTTCTCACGGTCGCCAACCACCAGCAGGTACGGGACCCGCTGCAGCGTATGCTCGCGAATCTTATATCCGATCTTCTCGTTGCGCAAATCGGCGTTCACGCGGAAGCCTTGATCTGCAAGGGTTTTCCGCACTTCGCTGACGTATTCAGCCTGCGCATCGGTGATATTGGCCACCACCACCTGGGTCGGAGCCAGCCAGGACGGGAAGGAACCGGCGTGGTGCTCGATCAGGATGCCGATGAACCGCTCCATCGAGCCGACGATCGCCCGGTGCAGCATGACCGGGTGCTTCTTCTGGCTGTTTTCGTCCACGTACTCGGCGCCGAGGCGGCCGGGCATCATGAAATCGACCTGCATCGTGCCCAGCTGCCAGGTACGGCCGATGGCGTCCTTGAGGTGGTACTCGATCTTCGGGCCGTAGAAGGCGCCCTCGCCCGGCAGCTCCTGCCACTCCACGCCACAGTTGCCCAGGGCCGAACGCAGCGCGGCTTCGGCCTTGTCCCAGGTGGCGTCATCGCCAAGGCGCTTTTCCGGGCGCAGCGCGATCTTGATCTGGATCTCGTCGAAACCGAAGGTCGTGTAGACCGCCAGCGCCTGCTGGTGGAACGCCGTCACTTCAGCTTCGATCTGCGACTCGGTGCAGAACACGTGGCCGTCGTCCTGGGTGAAACCACGCACGCGCAGGATGCCGTGCAGCGCACCGGAGGGCTCGTTGCGGTGGCACGAGCCGAACTCACCGTAGCGGATCGGCAGATCGCGGTAGCTGTGCAGGCCCTGGTTGAACACCTGGATGTGGCCCGGGCAGTTCATCGGCTTGACCGCGTAGGTGCGCTTCTCCGATTCGGTGAAGAACATGTTTTCCTGGTAGTTGTCCCAGTGGCCGGACTTCTGCCACAGCGACACATCCAGGATCTGCGGGCAGCGCACTTCGCCGTAGCCGCTGTCGCGGTACACACGGCGCATGTGCTGCTCGACCACCTGCCACAGCGCCCAGCCCTTGGGGTGCCAGAACACCAGGCCCGGGGCCTCTTCCTGCAGGTGGAACAGCTCCTGCTGCTTACCGATGCGGCGGTGGTCGCGCATTTCGGCTTCTTCGATGCGCTTGATGTAGGCCTCGAGCTGCTTCTTGTCGGCCCAGGCGGTGCCGTAGATGCGCTGCAGCTGCTCGTTCTTGGCATCGCCGCGCCAGTAGGCACCGGAAATGCGGGTCAGCTTGAAGGCCTTCAGGAAGCGCGTGTTGGGCACGTGCGGGCCGCGGCACATGTCCACGTATTCCTGGTGGTAGTACATGCCCATGGCCTGGATCTCCGGCGACATGTCGTCGATCAGGCGCAGCTTGTAGTCTTCGCCACGCGCCTTGAAGATCTCGATGACCTCCGCACGCGGGGTGACCTTCTTGATGACGTCGTAGTCCTGCGCGATCAGCTCGGCCATGCGCTTTTCGATGGCGGCCATGTCGTCGGGCGTGAACGGGCGCTCGGAGTAGATGTCGTAGTAGAAGCCTTCGGCGATGACCGGGCCGATCACCATCTTGACGTCCGGGTACAGCTGCTTGACCGCATGGCCGACCAGATGGGCGGCGGAGTGGCGGATGATCTCCACGCCCTCCTCGTCCTTGGCGGTGATGATGCGCAGGCTGGCATCGTGGTCGATGACGTCACTGGCATCGACCAGCACGCCATCGACCGAGCCGGCGATGGTGGCCTTGGCCAGGCCGGCGCCGATGGACTGGGCGACGTCCATGACACTGACGGGGTTTTCGAATTCACGGCGGCTGCCGTCGGGGAGCGTGATGGCGATCATGAGAGTGCTTTGGTCTGGTGGCCCGCAAGGGGGCCTGGAGAATCCGGGGGCGAGGCAATAAAAAAGCGCCACGAAGGCGCCTGCGTCAGGGGCCGTCGGGGGCGTTCAGCGGTGGGCGGTGGTAGTGCTCATGTCACACGCTAGACCGGCGCAGGGCGCGGGCCACCTTGTTGCCTCGATAGAGATGCCCTGATCTTAAACCAATCCGCCGATGAATGCGCCGCTGCCGCTGCGGCCGAGGGACCGGACCGCCTGAATGCGCCCGTGTGGCGCACACAAACCGCAATGATTACCATGCGCGGATTACTGTCCTGCCCAGGACAGGTTTGCCGATTGGATTCCCCATGCCCTGCCCCGCTTCCTTCCCGGCCTGCCGCGCCCTGCCGCCCGTGCCGGCGGCCGCCCGATGATCACCGTCGCCCTGACCTCGCTTGGCTTCTGCAGCCTGGCGTTGGCCGGCTCGGCGTTCTCGGCGCTGGCGCTGTATGCCGCCTCACCGCACTGCCGCTGGCCGCGCCTGCGCCGTGCCGGCCGCCTGGGCCGGCAGATCAGTCTGGTGGCTGCGGTGGCGGCGCTGTGGCTGTGGATCGCCAATCTGGGCATCGCCACCGGCGTGGTGGTGATGCTGTGCAGCTGGATGCTGGTGGCGGTCCTGCTTCCGCTGCTTGCTGCCTGGCACCGCCCGGCACAGGTGATGCGCTGATGTGGGCCCGCGCGGGCGCCGGCCTCCTGGCGGGGTTCTTCGTCGCGGCCGCGGCCACCGGTCTGGTCGCCTGGCTGCCGCCGGGGCCGTGGCAGAGCGCGCTGGTACCCAGCCTGATCGCCTTCATTCCGCTGTGGATGCTGGCGGCGATCTGGGCCTTCAGCTTCCGCACCGGGCTGCGGGCATGGGCCGTGATGAGCGCGACCGCCCTGGCCGGATTCGGCCTGTTGTGGCTGCTGCGCCTGACCGGCGCGGTGCAATGAGAGCGATACGATGAAGTTCAGTTCCCAGACCCTGCGCACCTTCACCACGCTGCATACGTGGGTCGGCCTGGTCGCCGGTTTCGCGCTGTTCGTGGCGTTCTACGCCGGCGCGCTGACCCTGTTCCACCACGATCTGCCGCTGTGGCAGACCCCGCATGCGGTGGACACCCCGGCCGCGAGCCTGGACGACGCGCAGCGCCTGCTCGAAGGCGTACTTGAGCGCCACCCGGCCGCACGCGCCCACGTGGGCATGACCTTCCCGGGGGCGGATCATCCGCAGCCGATCGCGTATTGGCAGGATGCCAAGGGCACGTGGCAGTACGCCTGGCTGGACCATTACGACGGCAGCGTGACCCCGCCACAGACCGGGCTGGCCGAGCTGGTCAACGAACTGCATTACAGCCTGGGCCTGCCGGTCGCGGGTACCTACCTGATGGGCATCGTCAGCCTGCTGTATGGCGTGGCCCTGCTCAGTGGCCTGGTCATCCACCTGCCCAGACTGCTGGGCGATCTGTTCGCGCTGCGCCCGGGCCGTAACCTCAAGCAGATGTGGCAGGACGCGCACAATGTGATCGGCGTGCTCAGCCTGCCCTTCCACCTGATGTTCGCGGTCACCGGGGCGCTGCTCTGCCTGATCTTCCTGCAGATGGCGGCGCTGAATCCGCTGATCTTCGACGGCAAGCTGCTGCAGGCGGTGCCGGCGGCGATGGACACCGCCCCGGTGCGCGAGCCCAGCGGCCAGCCCGGCGATGGAACCCAGCTTCGCATGCTGCATGCACGCGCCATCGAGGTAGCGCGCGCGCAGGGCGTGGCCGATTTCGAACCAGCCTTCCTGAAGCTCGCCCATGCCGGCGATGCCAACGCGACGATCGAGATCACCGGCGAATCCGGCGGCACCCTGGGGCCGCTCGGCGCGGTCGGCCTGGATGCCGCCACCGGCCGCCTGCTGAGCAGCCAGCTGCCCGGCCAGCGCGATGCCAACCACGCCACCCTCAGCGCGGCCTACGCGCTGCACTTCGGCGAGTTCGGCAATGGCGTGGTGGTGTGGCTGTACTTCCTGCTCGGCCTGGGCGGCGCCTTCCTGTTCTACTCGGGCAACCTGCTGTGGATCGAATCGCGGCGCAAGCGGCGCCAGGTGGAACAGGGGCGCGCGCAGATCAACATGGCCCGGGCCACGGTGGGGGTCTGCATCGGGCTGTGCGTAGCAGTCTCGGCGAGCTTCGTGGGCGCGCAGATCCTGGAGCAGATCGCGCCGCAGGCAGTGGATCACGGCATCCGCTGGATCTGTTTCGCCACCTGGGCCGCGTGTGCGCTGTGGGCGGCACTGCGTCGCCCCGACCAGGCCGCCCGTGAGCTGCTGTGGGCGGCCGCCATCAGTACCGCACTGGTGGCGGTGGCGCACGGTGGTCTGACCGGCTACTGGACGTGGGCGAGCGCGGCACGTGGCTACTGGCCGCTGTTCTGGGTGGATGCCGTGGCACTCGCACTGGCGTTCGGGTTTGCCACGCTGGCCCGTGCGAGCCTGCGCCGCGCGCGGCATGGCGACCCGAACAGCGTCTGGAGTGCACCGCGCTGATTAGCCTGGAGGCCTGCTGCGGCGGGCTTTCAGAATTCTTCAGGCGCCTTTCCAGCACTTCAGACCGCGTCATGGCGTAGTCGGCCCTCATCTCGAGGAGCCTTGCCCATGCACCACCACCAACACCGACTTGCCGCCCTGGTCTTCGCCCTGGCGGCCGCCCTGCCACTCACCGCTCCCGCCGCACCCGCGGCGCTGGACAGCGCCCGGATCACCGCACTGGAATCGGCGATCGCCAGCCAGGACATCAAACAGGTCACCAGCGTGCTGCTGCTGGTGGACGGCCAAGTGGCGTACGAGGGCTACTTCAACGGCGGCACGGCGGAGACCCTCAATGACGTGCGCTCGGCCAGCAAGAGCGTGACCGCGATGCTGGTCGGCGCGGCCATCGGCGACGGGTCCCTGCCCGGCGTACAGGCCCGTGTGTACGACTACTTTCCTGCGTTCACCGCTGGCCATCCCGTCGATCCCCGGCTGCGCGCGATGACGGTGGAAGACCTGCTCACCATGAGCACGCTGTGGGAGTGCGATGACGAGAATGCATTCTCGGCCGGCAACGAAGAGCGCATGTACGTGACCGAGCACTGGCTGGACTTCGCGCTGTCGCTGCCGGTCAAAGGCTTCGCACCGTGGATGACGCGACCGGAAGACAGCCCGCACGGCCGCGCGCATGCCTACTGCACGGTCAATTCCTTCGTGCTCGGCGCGGTACTGGAACAGGCCACGAAGCGACCCTTGGCCGACTACGCCGCGCAGGTGCTGGAGCGCCCGCTGGGCATCACCACGAGCAGATGGAACCGCTCACCGGAGGGCATCGGCATGGGCGGCGGTGGGACGCGTTACCGCAGCCGCGACCTGGCACGGTTGGGCGAACTGGTGCTGGCCGAGGGCCGCTGGCAGGGCAAGCAGCTGATCCCCGCCGGCTATGTGCGGGCGATGCTCAGCGCGCAGGCCACCGCCGGTGATGGCAGCGACTACGGCTATCAGTGGTGGGGGCTGAAGCTTCCGGTCGATGGGCACGGCAGCACCGTGTGGACGATGTCCGGCAACGGTGGCAACTACGTGTTCGTGATGCCGGAGAAAAAGCTGGTGGCGGTGATCACCAGCCAGGCCTACAACCGCAGCTACGCCCACCCGCAGTCGCGCCGCATCCTTACCGAGTTCCTGCTGCCCGCGCTGCGCTGAGGCCCTGGAGGTCTGTTGGCCGCCACCGGGCGGCCAACCCCTGGGCCCGCTGGGCAGATACCTACGCCTCGCTCGTGTCGAGCAG
>NZ_JASCOO010000004.1:0-105598 GCF_029959485.1 Stenotrophomonas sp. PS02301 | reverse complement strand
CTCTTGCGTGTACCCGGGGGGCCCGGCCTGGGGGGCCCCCCCCCCGCCCGGGTCGGGCGGCCGGGGGGCCGCCACTACGGCTGCATCACGCCGCGCGCGCCAATCCGCTCACCGCCCCGCGCCCGGCATCCAGCACGAACACATCCACCGCGGCATTCAAGGCCACGGCCTGCTCTTCCATGCTGCGCGCCGCCGCGGAGGCTTCCTCCACCAGGGCCGCGTTCTGCTGCGTGGTTTCGTCCATCTGCACCACGGTCTGGTTGACCTGTTCGATGCCGGCCGACTGCTCCTGCGACGCGGCGGCGATGTCGGCCATGATGTCGGTGACGCGCTGCACGCTGCCGACGATCTCGCCCATGGTCTGCCCGGCCTGCCGCACCAGTGCTGCGCCACTGTCGACATCGGCGACGGACTGATCGATCAGCGCCTTGATCTCCTTGGCCGCACCGGCCGAACGCTGCGCCAGCGTGCGCACTTCGCTGGCGACCACCGCAAAGCCGCGGCCCTGTTCACCGGCACGTGCCGCTTCGACGGCTGCATTCAACGCGAGGATGTTGGTCTGGAAGGCGATGCCGTCGATGACGCTGATGATCTCGGCGATCTGCCGCGACGAGGACTGGATCGCGCCCATCGTGGTGACCACCCGGCCGACCACCTCGCCGCCCTGCGAGGCGACGGAGGCGGCACTGATCGAGAGCTGGTTGGCCTGGCGTGCGTGTTCGGCGTTCTGGCGCACCGTGGAGGTCAGCTCTTCCATCGAGGCGGCGGTCTCCTCCAGATTCGCTGCCTGCTGCTCGGTACGGCGCGACAGGTCGCTGTTGCCTGCAGCGATCTCGCCCGCGGCGGTCTGGATCGACTGCGCGGCCTGCTTGATGTCGCCGACGATGGTGGTCAGCTGACCGGTGGTACGCGCCATGTCATCGCGCATGCGGGCGAACACGCCGTGGAAATCGCCCCGCATGCGCGCGCTGAGATCACCGCCGGCGATCGCCTGCAGCACGCGTGAGACCTCGCCCAGATCCTGCTCGGTGGTCTGCATCAGGCGGTTGAGGCCGCCCACCATCTCGCCGAAGTCGTGCTGGTAGCGCGCTTCATCGCCGCGCTGGCTGAAATCGCCTACGGCAGCCGCTGCGGCCAACCGCTTGATCTCGGCATTGATCGCACCGAGGTTGGCCTTGGCCGTATCCAGCGCCTGGGTGATCACCGCCTTTTCGCCGGGCAGGCGCTCCATGTCCACCGACAGATCACCGACCGCGTAATGGCCCATGATCTCGATCGCGCGCAGCTTCACCTGGATATGGTTGGCGACCAGCGTGTTGGTGTCGCGCACCATCTGGCCGTAGCCGCCGGGGAACACGCTCGCGTCCATGCGGTAGCTGATCTCACCGGCATCGTGGCGCTGCGCCATCGTCGCCTGTGCGGCCAGCACGTCCTTCAGGGTCTGGGTGACCTCGCGCATCGCGGTGCCGAGGCGACCGATCTCGTCGCCGCTGCGCACCACCACGGCATGCTCCAGATCACCGCGTGCCACCGCGCGCGCGGCCGCTTCCACCGCAACCACGGGCGCGATCACCGCGCGGCGCAGCCACAGGGTGAGCACCGCCAACAGCATCAGCGCCGCCAGCGCCGTGACCATGGCCGAGGCGACCAGCGCGGCGCGTGCGCGTTCGGAGGTGGCGTTGGTTTCGTACTCGGCACGTTCGCTGGCACGCGCGGCCAGCGCATCCAGCGTAGTGCCCACGGCCCGGTCGGCGCCGAGCACCAGTGCATCGCCGGCCTGGGTGTCATAACCACTGGCCGCGAACGCCTCGAGCGCGCCGCGGTAGCGAGCGTCCAGTGCGCGGTGCTCGGCCAGGAACTGGTTGGCCAGCGTGCGGGTCTGTTCGTCGCGGCTGGTGGCGAGCGTACCGGCCAACGCTTCGATGCGGCGTCCTTCCGCATCAAAGGCTGCCAGGTGGCGTTCGCGTTGTGCGTCGTCCGCACCGCGGATCAACACGTTCTTCCACTCCTGCACCTGCAGGCGGAACTCGCGCTGCAACAGCTCGGCCTGTGCCTTGCGAGCCACCTCGACCGGCACCTCGGCCGAGAGGTTGCGCCAGGCCGAACCCAGGCCGGCCAAGGCGGCCAGCACGATGATGACCAAGCCGAGCGACAGCGCGCCCAGCAGTTTGAATTGAAGACTCAGGGCGCGTGGACGCGCCGGTGCGGAGGACGTCATGAGAGATCAAAAGTGAGGAAGGGCGATGCGGTATCGGTCTGTCAGGAACAGGCTGAAGTGCGACGCCAATCACGGTTACCGTTCCATTAAATGTTGTGATGATGGCGTGTAGATGAAATATGGTCATGCATGGAACAAAACAGGACTGGACAGGCAACTGATATGTAACTATCGTTGTTACATGAAAGCCAGCAACCAGTTCTCCGACGCGCTGCACGTGATGGCCCATCTGGTCGGCCAGGACGGCCCGCGCACCTCCGAGCAGCTCGCCACCTGCCTGCCCACCCATCCGGTGGTGATCCGGCGCCTGCTGTCCGCCCTGCACAAGGGTGGGCTGGTCACCAGCGTGCGTGGCCATGGCGGCGGCAGCCAGCTGGCCCGGGAACCGGCGCAGATCACGCTGTATGACGTGTACGTGGCCATCGGTGCGCCTGCCCTGCTGCACACCGGCGCCCGCGAGACCGGCCGCGGCTGCCCGGTGCAGCGCGTGGTCAACGACGCGCTCGATGACAGTTACCGCCAGGCCCAGGCCCTGCTCGAGGCCCGCCTGCGCGACACCACCCTGGCCACCCTGGGCGAGGCCTTCGCCCGCCACCTGGCCCACCACGCTGCAGGAGTTCCCCATGACCTTTGATGCGATTGTCGTCGGCGGCAGTTTCGCCGGCCTGTCCGCCGCCCTGATCCTGGCGCGGGCCCGCCGTGAGGTGCTGGTGATCGACGGCGGCCTGCCGCGCAACCGCTTCGCCGCGCATTCGCACGGCGTGCTCGGCCAGGACGGCATCGCCGGCGCCGAGCTGCTGCGCAACGCCAAGACCCAGCTGCTGGACTACCCCACGGTGCGGTGGATCAGTGACACGGTCACCACCGCCCAACCGACCGTGGATGGCTTCGTGGTCGGCACCGAGAACGGTGACACCTGGGCCACGCGCAAGCTGCTGCTGGCGACCGGCATCCGCGACGAACTGCCCGAGCTGCCGGGACTGGCCGAGCGCTGGGGGCACAGCGTGGTGCACTGCCCGTACTGCCATGGCTACGAAATCGGCGGCGGCGCGATCGGGCTGCTGGGCGGGCATGAGAAATCCGCCACGATGGCCGCGCTTCTCGCCGACTGGGGCGACGTCACCCTGTTCGCACACGGCATGACGCTGGAGACCGACGACCTGGCCGCGCTGCAGCGCCGCGGGGTCAGCATCGAGCATGCGGCGGTGGTTGGCCTGGAAGGCGAGGCACCGGCGCTGAGCGCCGCCGTGCTCGCCGATGGCCGCCGGGTTGAACTGCGCGCGCTGTTCGTCACCGCGCGGCAGCACATGGCGACACCGCTGGTGGAACAACTGGGCTGCGTGCTGGAGGACAGCCCGATCGGCGTGCTGGTCCAGGTCGACGCGGGCAAGCAGACCAGCGTGCCCGGCATCTATGCCGCGGGTGATGCCACGCTGGTCGGCAACATCAGCCTGGCCAGTGCCGAAGGCGTACGCGCCGGGGTGAGCCTGCACCATGCGCTGGTCGCCGAAGACAGCCGGGCCAGCCGATAAGACCCGGGGCCCGGCCGGTCCGGGAGCGGAATGCCCAGCCCAAACGGACACAGCCGCCCTGCGGCGGCTGTCCTCCGTCAGACCTGCCGGTGGGCTCAGGCCTGTTCGGCGCTCGCCGCATCCAGCTGCTGCACATCCTGCGCCGACAGCGCGACCTTCGCGGCCGCCAGCACATCCTTCAACTGCTCGACACTGGTGGCGCTGACGATCGGCGCGGTGATGCCCGGGCGCGCGATCAACCACGCGATCGCCACCTGCGAGGGGCTCACGCCATGCGCGCTGGCTACATCGTCCAGCGCGGTGAGGATGCGCAGCCCGCGCGGATTGACGTACTTGTCGACCACGCTCTGGCCGCGCGCGCTGCTCTTGCCCGCATCGGCCGCACTGCGGTACTTGCCGCTGAGGAAGCCACTGGCCAGCGAGTAGTAGCTGATCACGCCCAACTGCGCTTCGCGCACCACCGCTTCCAGCCCGGATTCGTAGCCGGCACGGTCGTACAGGTTGTACTCCGGCTGCAACGTTTCATAGCGCGGCAGTTTGTAGTCGGCCGATACCCTCAAGGCATCGCGCAGACGCTCGGCGCTGTAATTGGAGGCACCGATCGCGCGCACCTTGCCCTGTTCGATCAGGCGACCGAAGGCAGCCAGCGTGGACTCCAGCGGCGTGGATTCATCATCTTCGTGCGCCTGGTACAGATCGATCACGTCGGTCTGCAGGCGGCGCAGCGAATCCTCCACCGCAGCGGTGATGTTGTCGGCCGACAGGCCGGGGTGTTCGGACCACTTGGCCACCTTGGTCGCCAGCACCACCTTGTCGCGCTTGCCGCTGTGCTGGAACCAGCGGCCCAGGATGGTTTCCGATTCGCCGCCCTGGTTGCCGGGCACCCAGGCGGAATAGACGTCGGCGGTATCGACCAGGTTGAAGCCGGCATCGACGAAGGCATCGAGCAGGGCGAAGGAGGTCTTCTCGTCCGCACTCCAGCCGAAGACATTGCCGCCGAAGGCGATGGGGGCGACATGGAGGCCGGAACGACCGAGTTCGCGCGTAGCAGTCATGGGTGATGTTCTCCCTGGGAATCGTTTCCACAGCATACGGCCGGGGTGGTGACAGCGTTGCGGCAGCAGGCACAAAACAGTGTTCCGGATTGCTGCGTCGCACTAACGTTTTGTGAACACCTGTACACGCTTCGCTGCTAGTCTCGCGGCATCCCGCTACCGGAAGCTCGCCGATGAAAGCCCGTTCGTTGACCTGTGCCTGCCTGTTCACTGTTTCCACCCTGATGCTTGCCACGCCCGCGATGGCGATCAAGCCCGCCGGCCCGAACGCGCAGGTCGCGATCACCCCGGGCGTGCAGAAGGCCGTGCAGGACAGCCGCCGCGATCCGGCCAACGTCAAGCGCGATGCGTATCGCCATCCGGCGCAGACGCTGTCGTTCTTCGGCGTCGCACCGGGGCAGACCGTCATCGAAGTCACCCCGGGCAGCGGCTGGTATTCGGAAATCCTGGCGCCGCTGCTGCACGACAAGGGCCAGTACGTCGCCGCCGTGGTCGATCCGATGGCCGTGGCGGAGGGACGGGGCCGCGACTACCAGCAGCGCAGCCGCGATGGGCTGGACAAGAAGTTCGCCGGCAACGCCGCGGTGTTCGGCAAGAGCCGCGTTGTGGCCTATGACCCGAAGGCCCCGGTGTTCGGCCCTGCCAACTCGGCCGATGTAGTGCTGACCTTCCGCAACGTGCACAACTGGCGCAGCAGCGGCCAGGCGGAAGGCATGTTCAAGGGCTTCTTCTCGGTGCTCAAGCCGGGCGGCGTGCTCGGCGTGGTGGAGCATCGTGCCAAGGCCGATGTGCCGGCAGACGACAAGACCGGTTACGTGGGCCAGCCGCAGGTGATCGCGATGGCCAAGGCCGCCGGCTTCGAATTGGCCGGCAGCAGCGAGATCAACACCAATCCGCGCGACACCAAGGATTACCCGAACGGCGTGTGGACGCTGCCACCGACCAACCAGCATGACGCGGCCGATGAGGCCAAGTACCAGGCGATCGGCGAAAGTGACCGCATGACGCTGCGCTTCGTGAAGCCGGGCAAGTAAGCGACCCGCGCAGGCCATGGCCCGCGCGTCCTGCTCAAGGTGAACGTCATCGGCTGACGTTCGCGCGGATCGCGGCAGCGGCACGGGGATGGGACAATGGGCCATCCCACCGCCGCTGTTGCCCCGATGCTGATCGCCTTCAACAAACCGTTCAACGTGCTGTGCCAGTTCACCGACCGCAGCCAGCCGCCACGCGCGACCCTGGCTGGCTTCGGGCTGCCACCGGCGGTGTACGCGGCTGGCCGGCTGGATTACGACAGCGAAGGCCTGCTGCTGCTCACTGATGACGGCGGCCTGGCACACCAGTTGACCGATCCGCGGCACAAGGCCGACAAAACCTATTGGGTGCAGGTCGAAGGCACGGTGACCGATGAGCAGGTCCAGGCGCTGCGCCGTGGCGTGCTGCTCAACGACGGGCCAACGCTGCCGGCCGGTGTCGAACGGCTGGAACCGTCGCCTGAGCTGTGGCCGCGCACGCCACCGGTCCGCTTCCGCAAGACGGTGCCCGATGCCTGGCTGGCGATCACGCTGCGCGAAGGCCGCAACCGGCAGGTGCGACGCATGACTGCGGCGGTCGGACTGCCCACGTTGCGCCTGGTGCGTGTCTCGATGGGCGCACATGCGATCGGCGATCTTCAACCCGGCCAATGGCGCGAGATCGGAAAATAAAAAACCGCCGGCAGAGACCGGCGGTTTCGATGCGCGTGCGGTAACGCGTCAGCGGATCAGGCGTCGCTGCCGATATCGCTGGTTTCGTCCACCACGGTCTCGTTGCGGCGGTTGCGTGCGCTGATGCGCTGCGCCTGGCCGTTCACCACGCCGCCATTGGCAAGCTTCTTCTTCTGCTGCTTGCGGTACAGCGCGTAGCCCAGCAGCCCCACGCCGACAGCGGCAGCGGCGATGGTCACGGCCGGATTGCGGCGCACCACCTTGGCGGCGACCTTGCTGCCGGTCTTGACCGCACCGAGTGCGGCGCCAGTCTTGATCCAGTCGGTCGCCTGCGGCCCGAAGTGACGCAGGTTGCTGCCGGCATGCTTGAGGCCGTCACCGGCGGTGCTGGCGATGTCCAGGGCACGCTCGAGGGCGCGGTCGGTAATCACAGTCAATCTGCTCATGGGGGGTCCTTGCCTAAAGGTTCTGATCCAGTGTCGCGCGGTGGCCGTGTAGGGCGTGTTATCCATTTGCCACGGCCGGATCACGACTGTAGCCGGTTCCCCGCGCTGCGCGAGCCACGTGCCGGGCGATGGTCAGGTGACAGCCATGAATGCGCGCATCGGGTGAGGAAGGGGGCGGCGTGCTCACGTGCCGCGCGGCTTGGCGCGGTGTGTCGCGTTCGCCGTCCACGGATCGTCCGGCCACGGATGCCGGGGATACCGCCCCTTCATTTCCTTCTTCACCTCGGCGTAGGTGTTCGCCCAGAAGTTGCGCAGGTCCTGGGTCACCTGCAGCGGGCGGCCGCCGGGGGACAGCAGGTGCAGCGTCAATGGAATGCGGCCATCGGCGATGCGCGGGGTATCGCTCAGGCCGAACAGCTCCTGCAGCTTGACCGCCAGCACCGGCGCCTGCGGGCTGATGCCGTCGGCATCCACTGTGTAATGGATCGGGCGCTCCATGCCGGAGGGCACGGTGATGCGGACCGGGGCGTGGCGATCGATCAGCTGGCGTTGCGCCCACGGCAGCGGTGACTTCAGCGCTTCGCCGAGGCTGGATTCGTCGAGGGCATCCAGGCGTGTCTTGCCGTTGAACGCGGGCGTCAGCCAGGTCGGCAGCGTCGCCATCAGCGCTGCATCGGAGACGTCCGGCAACGCCAGTTCCGGCATCCACGCGCGCACCGCCAGCGCACGCGCCTGCCATTGGCGCAGGCCCTCCGTCCACGGCAAGGCATCCAGGCCGAGTTCGGCGACGGCCTCGGTCAGGGCTTTCGCGGCGTGGGCGGGGTCCACGCGGCCGGCCGAGCGGCTGTCCAGTACGATGCGATCGAAGCGGGTCTCACGGCGGGCGACCAGTGCGCGCTTTTCGCCGTCCCAACGCACCACGTCGTCCTGCGTGAAGCGCGCCGGGAAGTCACGGCGCAGGCGGTTCTCGTCCACCGGCGCGGCGCGCAGCAGCAACGCGTCACGTGCCTCGTAGCGCAGTTCCACCGCCACCAGCCACGGCTCACCACGCAGGTCGCTGGGATCGAACAGGCGCGCGCTGCGGCCGTTGGCCAGCAGGTAGCGCAGCGGATCGGTGGGATGGCGGGCGGCGATCCGGTCCGGGAACGCATGTGCGAGCAGGTCGCCGAGCTGATGCGCTTCGATTGAGGAAGGGGGCGCGGCATCACAGCGCAGGCGTCGCCGCCACTGTTTGCTGGCGGCATCGATCGTGGCCAGGCCGCCGCGGTTGGCGTCGTGGGGTGCCCGCCCGTGGCGGAACGCCGCCAGCGCCCGCCAGCGCGCGGCGAGTGCATCACCGCCCTGGCGCAGCGGATCGCGCGCTTCCACCAGCGCGGCCAGATCGCAGGCCAGGGCCTGTTCGACACCACTGCCTGCCGCCATCAGCATCGCCGCAAGGCGCGGATGCGTGCCGAGGGTCAGCATGCGCCGGCCCAGCGGAGTCAGCGTGCCGCTGTCGCTGAGCGCGCCCAGGCGCTGCAGCAGTTCACGCGCGGCGGCCAGTGCACCGGCCGGCGGTGTATCGACGAAGCGGAGGTCGTCACTGCCCCACGCAGCCAGTTCCAGTGCAAGCGAGGCCAGTTCCACCTGCGCGATCTCGGGCCGACGCTGTGCCTCCAACCGCTGCGACTGCGGCCACAAGCGCCACGCCCAGCCCTCGGCGACACGGCCGGCACGGCCGGCACGCTGATCGGCCGAGGCCTGCGCGATGTTCACCACGTCCAGGCGCGCGAAACCGCTGTTGGGGTCGTAACGCGGCTCGCGTGCCAGACCCGCGTCGATCACCACCCGCACGCCGGGCAGGGTCACCGATGACTCGGCCACGTTGGTGGCCAGCACCACGCGGCGCCGACCGCCGGGATCGGGCTGCAGCACCTGCGACTGCTGGTCCACCGGCAGTTCGCCGTGCAGCGGCAGCACCTGTACGGCCGGGTCGAGCACAGACTGCAGCGCCGTCTGCACACGCGCGATCTCGCGCTGGCCGGGCAGGAACACCAGTACATCGCCAGGATGCTCGGCCAAGGCCTGCTCCACCGCGCGCCGTGCCTGCGGTTCCAGTGCCTCGTCGCGGCGGGCGGGGAAGTGCGCGATCGTGACCGGGAAGCTGCGGCCCTCACTGCTCAGGCGCGGCGCATCGAGAAACTGCGCCAGTCGCTCGCCATCCAGCGTGGCCGACATCACCACGATGCGCAGGTCCTCGCGCAGCTGGGACTGCACGTCCAGCGCCAGGGCCAGGCCCAGATCAGCGGCCAGATGCCGTTCGTGGAATTCATCGAACAGCAGCGCGCCCACGCCTTCCAGCAGCGGGTCGTCCTGCAGCATCCGGGTCAGGATGCCCTCGGTCACCACCTCGATGCGGGTTCGGGCTGAGATCCTGTTCTCGAAGCGGATGCGGTAACCGACGGTGTCACCGACGTTCTCGCCCAGCTGCCGCGCCATGAACTGCGCGGCGCTGCGGGCGGCCACGCGGCGTGGCTCCAGCATGATGATCCTGCGGCCTTCCAGCCACGGCGCATCCAGCAAAGCCAGCGGCACCTGGGTGGTCTTGCCGGCGCCCGGTGACGCTTCCAGCACCAGGCGCGTGTGGCCAACCAGGTGGTCGAGAATCTGTGGCAGCAGCGGGGAGATCGGAAAAATCGGCGCATTCATGGCGCAAGGATACGGTGTCTGCAGGGCGCGCTGATTGCCAGCCACGGGCAGGCATGCTTCCCTGTGCCGCCCCGCTGTACCCGGACGTGTAGATGTCGCGCTTGGCTCCCCTGTTGTTGTCGCTCCTTCTCATCTTTCCGTTGGCGACGGTCGGCGCTGCCAGCCCCACCGCGGTACCTGCCGAAGACCTGGGCGAGGGATTGCACATGCCCTACGACGGCCACCCGCTGGCGATGCTGCTGCGCCCTACGCTGGATGCCCGCTACCTGCCTGCCGGGTTGGACAGCGAGGCGGCGATCCGGCGCGCAGTGGCCGATGGCACGTTGCGCGAGCCGCTCTACCCCAGCCTGCAGCTGGCCAACGATCGCGCCTTTGTCTGGCTCTCGCAGTTCGGCCGCAGCACATTGGGCATGCACAGCAACACGCTGGTGCGCTGCGCCGGCACCACGGGCTTTCGCCTGCTGCTCGGCAGCGAAGACTGCGCCGACGCCCAAGCGCCCAGCCTGCACTTCGAGGGCCCGACCGACACCGAGCTGGTATGCCGCGAATGCGCGGGGGTGGGGATTCCCGAGCGCTGGCAGCGCCAGGCACCTGGCGCGCAATGCGCGCTGCCACACTGGAACCTGGACGCGGCGCGCCTGCAGTACCGCGCGTGGCTGAAGCGTTTCGACCACGACCTGCAGCCGTTCCTGCACGGCGCCAGCGAGGCGCTCTGGAAGGGGCAAGGCCTGTCGCTTCGGACAAGCGTGGTGCCGCGCTCGCGTGCCACCGCGACCTTGTTCGCCATGAGCACCGCCCCCGAGGCCGTCAGCGCATCGATCGGCATGGAGGACGCTGAGCTCCATGGCGACCTGCTGCCGCGTCTGCTGGCCCTGTTGAAGACCGCCGAGGTGGCGGGCCGGGGCGGTACCTACCCGGAACCGCTGCCGGTGTATTCTGCGTTGTGCGCGGAAGTCTGGTATCTGCGCAATCCCACAGGTGGCATGGTCGATGCCAGCCTGGTACCAGGCGACATCCTCGAACGCGATGGGTACCCGTTCATCACCGTGATGCGCGACGGCGACCGGATCGTGCTGACTGGTCTGTCGCGTGAACTGGTGCAACGGCTGCTCACCGGGCCTGATCCGGAGTGAGCTTGGACGGGGGCAGCTACAATGTGCGGGTTACCTGCCTCGTAGCTCCCCATGCAACTGATCGATATCGGCGCCAACCTCACCCACGATTCCTTTGATCGCGACCGCGACGCCGTGCTGGCGCGTGCGCGCGAGGCGGGGGTGGTGCAGATGGTGATCACCGGCGCCAGCCGCGAGCATTCGCCGATGGCGCTGGATCTGGCCCGCCAGCATCCGGGGTTCCTGTACGCGACCGCTGGCGTGCACCCGCACCATGCGGTGGAATACACCGACGAATGCGACGCGGAAATGCGCGCGCTGCACGCCCATGCCGAGGTGGTGGCGGTAGGTGAGTGCGGGCTGGATTACTTCCGAGATTTCTCGCCGCGCCCGGCGCAGCACCGTGCCTTCGAGCGCCAACTGCAGCTCGCCGCCGAGAACGGCAAGCCGCTGTTCCTGCACCAGCGCGACGCGCATGCCGATTTCATGGCGCAGATGAAGAATTTCGACGGCAAGCTCGGCCCGGCGGTGGTGCATTGCTTCACCGGCGAGCGCCAGGAACTGTTCGACTACCTGGACCAGGACTGGTACATCGGTATCACCGGCTGGTTGTGCGATGAGCGCCGCGGCGCCCATCTGCGTGAGCTGGTCAAGCACATCCCGGCCAACCGCCTGATGATCGAGACCGACGCACCGTACCTGCTGCCGCGCACGCTCAAGCCGCTGCCAAAGGACCGTCGCAACGAGCCGATGTTCCTGTCGCACATCGTTGAAGAGCTGGCCCGCGATCGTGGGGAAGACGTGGCGACAACGGCCGCCAATGCGACGGCGGCTACGCGCGCGTTCTTCCGCTTGCCTGGCGCGGCCTGAGAAGGTAGGTACCGGTCGTGGGCTACCGCAGCGCAGGGCGTCCGTCGCCGTGGGCCCACGCGTCGTCCAGCCCTTCGCGGTAGGTCGTGAAGCGTGGCTGCCACTGCAATGCGGCGCGCGTGACGCGGCCATCGATGCGCTTGTTGCTGGTGTAGAAGCGGCGCAGTGAGGCGGCCACCTCGGGTGCGTCCCACGCCTGCACGACGGGCAGCGGCAGCCCACTCAGCGCCGCCGCGTAGGCCACCACGTCCTGCGGCGGCGCCGGTTCGTCATCGCTGAGCAGATGGAGCGCATGGCCTTCGGCCTGCTGCATTGCCGCCAGCACCGCGCTGGTCAGATCCTCCACATGCAGCCGGTTGAATACCAGCCCCGGCCGCACGACATGCCTCGCCTTGCCCTGCGCCAGCTGGACCAGTGCATTGCGCCCGCGCCCGTACAGGCCCGGCAGCCGGAACACCGCCGAGGCGATGCCGCGGGCCTGCGCGACGGCCTGCCACTGCTGTTCCGCGTGCAGGCGTTTCAAGGCGGTCTCATCGGTCGCATCGGCGGTGGATGTCTCGTTGACCCAGCCGCCAGCGCGGTCGGCATACACCGCAGTCGAGGAGAGATAGCCGACCCAGCGCAGGGCAGGGCTGTCACTCAGCGCATCAGTGAGCAGGCGCAAGGCCGGGTCGCCCTCCGCATCGGGTGGCACGGCGCAGACGATGGCCTCGGCCGTGCGGATTGCCTCGCACAGGCCCGCGCTGATCGGTTCGCCTGCCACCAGACGGTGGCGGAGCAGCCCATCCTCCGGCGCACTCGCCGGATCACGCACCGTGCCACTGCAGGCCACGCCATGCGCGTGCAGCAGCGCGGCCAGATGCCGGCCGCTGTAGCCCAGGCCCAGCACCAGCACGCGGGCGGGCAGCGCGGTAGGCATCGTGCTCAGGCGCTGCGCAGCTGCTGGTAGGCCTGCAGGTGCGCATAGGCCACCGCCAGCAGCGGCGCGGCCTGCCCGGCTGCGCGTGCACGCACCAGCATGTCGCCGACGATGTGCTCAGCCTCCACCTGCTGGCCGGCCTCCAGATCGCGCAGCATCGAGGCCTTCAAGGCAGAGTCGGCCTGGGTGGTCGCGGTCAGCGCGATCTCGCGTGCCTTGGCCGGGATCGGCTCGCCAGCCGCCTCGGCAACGGCCACGCATTCGTCGTAAAGGCCGCGCACGATCGCCGCACCGTCATCGGTGGCGACGATCGTGCCGACATCGGCGCGCATCAGGCACGTCGCCGCCGCCAGCGTGGTCAGGAAGGTGTACTTGATCCACTGCTCCTGCCCGATGGCATCGCTGGCGACGTGGTCCACGCCCGCCTGTACGCAGGCCGCCGCCAGCGCCAGCACGCGCGCGCTGCTGCCGGTGCCGTCGCGCTCGCCAAAGGTCAGCTTGGCCGCCGGTGCCAGATGCACCACCGCGCCATCGGCGGCCTTGGTCGCGCTGATGAAGCACAGCCCACCGAGCACCGCATCGCGGCCGAAGCGGGCGTCGAGATCGGCGTAATGGCGCAGCCCGTTGAGGATCGGCAGCACCGTGGTGCGCGGCCCGACCGCCGGGGCGATCGCATCGATCGAACTGGCCAGGTCGTAGGCCTTGCAGCTCAGGATCACCAGGTCGAACGGTTCAGCGCTCGCCAACGCGGGCAGCGCCTCGGCGGTGACGTGCTGGACCGGGAACGCCGCATCGCCCAGCGGGCTGCGCAGCACCAGCCCTGCCGCGTCCAGCTGCGCCGCCCGGGCCGGGCGCACCAGGAAGGTCACGTCCACGCCGGCCTGGGCCAGGCGACCACCGAAGTAACCACCGGTCCCACCGGCGCCGAGAATCAGGATGCGCATCAGCTGCGCATCCCCACACCACGCTTCAGCAGCCACAGCGCCAGCGCGGTCAATGCGACCACGAAGCCGATCATCAGCGCGTAGGCCACCCACAGCGGCACGTCGCTGGTGCCCAGCAGGCCGTAGCGGAATGCGTTGACCATGTAGAAGATCGGGTTGGCATGCGTGGCCGCCTCGGCCCACGTCGGCAGCAGCTTGACCGAATAGAACACGCCGCCCAGGTAGGTCAGCGGGGTCAGGATGAAGGTCGGCACGATCGCCACGTCATCGAACTTCTTGGCGTACACCGCGTTGATGAACCCGGCCAGCGAGAAGATCGTCGCGCCCAGCAGCACCGTGGTCAGCGTCACCAGCGGATGCGGGATGCGCACCGGGGTGAAGAACATGGCGATGATCAGCACGATCACGCCGACCATCATGCCGCGCAGCACAGCACCGGACACATAACCCCACAGGATCACCCAGTTCGGCATCGGGCTGACCAGCAGCTCTTCCACGTGGCGGCCGAACTTGGCGCCGAAGAACGAGGAGCTGATGTTGCCGTAGCTGTTCTGGATCACGCTCATCATCACCAGGCCCGGCACGATGAACTGCATGTAGCTGTAGCCGCCCATCTCGCCCACGCGCGAGCCGATCAGCCCGCCGAAGATCAGGAAGTACAGGGTCATGGTGATCGCCGGCGGCACCAGGGTCTGGCCCCAGATGCGCAGGATGCGCGCCACTTCACGGCGCACGATGGTCATCAGGGCGATGCGGTTGCGCTGGCCGTCGGTCAGGACCGGGGTCGGGGTGCTGCTCATGCCACGTTCTCCTGGTTGCCGGTGAGGCGCACGAACAGCTCCTCCAGGCGGTTGCTCTTGGTCCGCATCGAACGCACCCGGATGCCGGCGGCGTTCAAGGCGTCAAACACCCGGTTGAGGTCCATCGCGCGCGGCATGTCCACATCCAGCGTGTGGCTGTCGGTGGCGATCAGGATCGCGCCGTCGATCTCCGGCAGCTGGGCTGGCAGGCTGCCGTCGATGTCGAACAGGAAGCCTTCCACGTCCAGCTTGGCCAGCAGTTCGCGCATCGGGCCCTGGGTGACGATCTGGCCATGGTTGATGATGGCCAGGTTCCGGCACAGGTGCTCGGCTTCTTCCAGGTAGTGCGTGGTGAGGATGATCGTGGTGCCGGCGGCATTGATCTCCTTGAGCACGCGCCACATGTCGCGGCGGATCTCGATGTCCACGCCGGCGGTCGGCTCATCCAGGATCAGCAGGCGTGGGCGGGTCATCATCGCGCGGGCGATCATCAGCCGGCGCTTCATGCCGCCGGACAGGGTGCGGCTCATCACCTGCGCCTTCTCCCACAGGTGGGCGCGCTTGAGCTCTTCCTCGGCCATCTTCTCGGCCTCGGCACGCGCCACGCCATAGAAGCCGGCGTAGTTGACCAGGATGTCGAAGGGCTTTTCAAACAGGTTGAAGTTGATCTCCTGGGGGACCAGGCCGATCAGGCGCATGGTGGCGCTGCGGTTGCGCACCAGGTCGCTGCCGAATACCTCGACCTGGCCTTCGCTGAGGTTCACCAGCGAGCTGATGATGCCGATCAGGGTCGACTTGCCGGCGCCGTTGGGGCCCAGCAGGGCGAAGAAGTCGCCCGGGGCCACGTCCAGGGAGACGCCCTTCAGCGCCTGGGTGCCGTTGTCATAGGTTTTGCGGAGGTCACGCACCCGCAGGGCGGGCGCGGCGGTGGGCGCGGGAGTGTTCTGGGAAGCCAAGCTCTTGCCTTCGCGCCTAAGGGCTGGCGCTGGATAGGGGCGGGGAGCGGCTATTATAGAAGACCCCGAGGGCTCGCCCCGGCTACACACTGTCCCGAAACGTCGTGCCTGCCCAATTCCCCCTCAAACTGGTCGACCGGCGCATGCTGGCGCCCACCATCGGCCATTACCAGTTCCTGCGTGATGACGGCCAGCCGCTGGATTTCCAGCCCGGCCAGTTCATCCAGGTCCATTTCGAGTACGCCGACGGCACTGCCACCAAGCGCAGTTACTCGCTGGCGACCATTCATGATCATGCGCTCGGCGCGGGCGATGCGGTCGATATCGCGGTCAGTTTCGTCCCCGGCGGCGCCGCCACGGCCCTGTTCGAGGGCCTGGACATCGGGGGTCACGTCAGCGCCAGCGGCCCGTTCGGCCGGTTCTGCCTGCAGCCGGGCGACCACAACGCCCGCTACCTGCTGATCGCCACCGGAACCGGGGTCACCCCGTACCGGTCGATGCTGCCGCTGCTGGCGACCGCCATGGCCGAGCGCGGGGTCGAGGTGGTCCTGCTACAGGGCGCCAGAACGCCGGCCGAACTGCTCTACAGCGAGGACTTCTATGCCTTCGCGGCTGCCCATCCGGGCTTCCGCTACGTGCCGTGCCTGTCCCGCGAGCTGCCGGAGAACCCCCATCCGGACGTGCGCCACGGCTACGTGCAGCAGCATCTGGCCGAATTCGCCCCGAACCCGGCCACCGATATCGCCTATCTGTGCGGCAACCCGGACATGGTCGATGCGACGTTCGAGGTTCTGAAGGCTGCCGGCCTGCCCACGCCGCAGGTGCGGCGCGAGAAGTACGTCAGTTCACTCTAGCCGGCACGTGGGTTGACAACGCTCGGCCTTGCGGTCAGCCCACGGCAGCGATGAGCGCCTGGCGTGTTTTCTCACGCTGGTGCGTGTGTCCGCAAGCGCGACAGGCGCCTTTCGGCGCCTGTCATGGTCTTGCGCTGCCGGTCGCCGTTACCAGCTGTGCTTCACCCCCAGCTGTGCACCGTAGTTGGTGTAGTCGCCCTTGCCGCGGGTGGTGCTCAACTCGCCCCAACCCGTCCAGCCACCCCCCAGCTGCAGCTGGGCACCGGCCTTGGCCTCGTAAGTATCACGCGGCTGGCCACCGGCCACGTAGGTTTCATTGAGTGCCAGCGAGTTGCCTTCGCCGCGGGCCCGGATCCAGTTGACGCCCACGAACGGCTGCACTCGGTTGCCGCCGGCAGCGGTGTCATGGCCATACGCGCGTACACCCAGTCGGCTCTGCAGGCCGCCGGCATCGACGCTGCGCACTTGGGTGCCGTTGCCTTCCAGATGGGTATCCATGGAGAAGTCGGTCCACGTCACCTGTGCCTGCGGTTCCACGTACAGCGCGCTGTTGGCGCCTTCGCGCACCTTGAAGGCATACCCGGCCTCAACCGATGCGGTCAGTGCCCTGCTGTCATAACGCTCACGGGCCAGCGCATCGCCCTGCATGGTGTTCTTGAAACGGCTGGCTTGCACCCATGCATCCACATAAGCGCCGGTCTGCTCAGCCGGGCTCTGGAACCAGGTGGCATACAGGCCCAGCGCGGTGCCGTTCACCGTGCCCTTCGCACCGTAACCGGTGAGGTTGGAGGTGCTCTGGGTGGTGGACTTGCCGGTGGCCACCATCACCCCGGCCAGGCCGCGGCTGTCCTGGCCCCACTTGGCCAGGTCGGTACCCACCTGCAGCATTGAATGGTGGGTGCCCACGTCCAGCTGGCCGTCGGCCGCGTTGAAGCGGGTGTGGTTGGCGGTGGTGCGCAGCCAGGCCGAGCCGAGCAGGTTGTCGTTCCTCAGGCGCTCGGCCAGGTTCGGCTCGCCCAGGCGCTGGTGCATGCTGTGGTCGAACATGCCCACTGCCGCGGCCTGGTTGGCCAGGTAGGCACCCGTCTCCGGACGATGGATCAGCGACGGCGAAGGGCGTTCCGGATCGACGCAGGCAAGGCCGGAGCAGGGATCGGGGTCCGCCTCTGGATCGACACCCGGATCGATGCCCGGGTCAACCGGCGGATCGATGCCCGGATCGACCGGCGGCTCGATGCCCGGATCGGCCGGCAGCTCCGAGCGCAGGTACCAGTCGCCATTGGCGGGATCGGTGACCCCGCCTTTGTGCAGGAAGTACTCATAGGCGCCACCGACCGCGCGGCCGACCAGCGTGAAGCTGCCGGTGGACGCGCCGTCCACCTGTACCAGCTGGATCCCCTCGCGGGTGAGCGCACCCGGCCCACCGATGTTGTTGACCGCGATCCCTGTATCGCCGGCGGTGCTGCCCAGCACGTGCAGGCGGTCGCTGCCGGAGCTGTCATCGCCGAGTACGGTATTCATCTGCAGCAACGCGTTGTCGCCGATGTAATCGCCGGTCACGGTGAGCGTCTTGAAGATGCCATCGTCGTGATTGAAGGCGATTGTGCTGTTGCGGGCAGTAAGGGTGCCGACCAGCGAATCGCCGGTCATGTCCCAGCGGCTCTCGGCCAACTGCAGGTCATCCACGTACTGGGCGGCGCCACGCAGCAGGGCACCCTCGCTGAGCGCAATGTTGCTGGTGTAACCATCGCTGAAGACAACGTCGCCGTACAGCTCGGACGCAGCAGCGCTGAAGTTGATGGTGCCGCGTCCATCCAGCGCGTCGCGCAGCAGGTCGCCGTTGCCGCTGTCGGCGCGGCTGCCACGCAGGGCGATCTCGTTGATGCCATCACCGCGAACCTGGAAGACAGTGGCCTGCGCGGCGTACACATCGGCATTGTTGAGGGACACCGATGTGGTCTCGCCTGCATTGGCCGCCGAGAGCACGGCCAGCGAGCCGTCGCCCAGGCTGAGGATGACGCCGCGCTCGATCGCGATGCTGCCACCGCTGTCCGCTGACAGCGCGTAGGCTGACGATCCGCTGGTCTGCACGAATGCTTCGTTGGCGGCCACCGTCGCGCCCGACACCGCCACGATACCGTGGCCGTCTTCACCGCGGGTCTGGATGCGCAGGCCCTGCAGGTCGACGCTGGAACCGGACTGTGCCAGTACCCCGTAGGACTGGTAGCCGGCAGTGTCGATCATCACATCGGCGCCGCTGATTGCGCCACCCGCGCCATCGGCATGCAGGCCGCGCGAGCGCTCACCCAGGGTGAAGATCGTGCTGTTGGCCAGTTCCACCGTGCCCGCGGTCCTGACGCGGATGCCGTCCGAGTCCTTGCCACCTGTGGTGCTGCCGGTCTGAAGGGAAAGGCCATCCAATCGGATATGGGCGCCGCCTTCGGCCTGAACGGCGCGGGCAGCCTCGCCGGTGGTGGCGACGCGGCCGCCGACGACGTTCACCTCCGAACCCACACCGTCGGCGTGGATGCCGTACGCCGTGCCGCCGTTGGTGTAGATCAGCACGTTGCGCGCAATGGCGGTGCCGCCCGCGGTGGCACTGATGCCATGCGCCAGATCGCCATGGGTGTCGATCGTGGTAGCGACCAACGCGGCATGGCCGCCGGTGCTTGCGGTCACGCCCAAGGCCTCGCGGCCACCGGTGGTGATTCGGCTGATGCCCACTGTGAGCGTGCCGTCCTGGATCACACGCATGCCATAGGCACCGTCCAGCGCGGTGGTGAAGCTGCTGTCCAGTACGTCGGCTTGGCCTGCGGCCCAGACGTCCAGGGCATGACCGGTGCTGTCGAACGAGGAACCCTTGACGATCCCGATGCCGCCCTCGAACTCCACGCCCTTGCTGGCCAGGCCGCGCGTGGTGACCTGGGTGTCGATGATCTCCAGCACCGCGCCGCCACGTGCACGCGCGCCATGCGCGTGCGGGCCCTCGGTAAGGATGGTGCTGTCGGTGATGGACAGCAGCGAGCCGGCATCGCCGGTCGCCACGCCACGCGACTGCTGGCCGGTGGTGTGAATCTCCAGCTGGCTGCCGCGGAACTGCGAGCCGTGGAGGACATGCACGCCGTCGGAGAAGTTGCCGGTGCTGTCCAACCGCGCGCCGCTGCCGCCCATCGTGGCCCCGTCCATCGCCAACATCGCATGCGAGCCATAGCCGGTGGTAGACACGTCCACGTTGGAGAAGGTGACGGCAGAACCAGCACCGATGGCGCGGGCGCCGGCGCCAAGGTTGCCGCTGGACTGAACCGCCGTGCCGGTGATCGCGACACTGCCGCCGCTGCGCACGGCAACACCATAGCTGTTGGCGCCCGACGCGCTGGCGATGCCACCGGTGACATCGAGATGGCTTCCGGCCCCTTCCGCATGCACCCCATGGGAGTAGTTCGCTCCCGTGCCCGTAGCGACGACATTGTTCGCCGTGATGGTGCCGCCTTTGACGGCCGACAGGCCGTGGCTCCAGTCGATCGGATTGCTTTCAACGGCTATATCGCTCACATCGACGTGCACGCCGTCGGCCACAATGGGTGCAGCCACGGCATGCCATGAGGTCATCAGTGCGCCGGCAACGGCCAGCGACAAACGACGGCGGGACATCGGGGAGGTTTTCATGACGGTCGTCCAGGGGAGTGAAGTTCTGGGCCGAACGATAGGGTTGGGGTTGGTGGGCCTCTATCGAATTCGTTCGAAAAGCGAGGAACCATCCGGTTTTACCCAGCCACCAGCCCATACTGTTCAGGACACATTTACCTCCACGTCGGTTCGATCAGGTGCGCGTGAAGAAAATGCCCTTTATTGCAGGGGAGATCACCGGGCAGTACCGTGGAAAGCAACGCCGCGGTGACCGTGGCACGGGCTGTCAGATGTCGATCCGCCGCATGCGCTGCTGTCGCCAATGCAAGGAATTTCGCCCATGACGCGCTGCCACACGTATGTAAGATCGCCCCGGATGCGACCACGTGTGCTGTTGCTCATGTTGATGGCAAGCGTGCTGCCGGCAGTGGCTTCGACACCGCAGTTCACCCCAGCCGAGCGCGACTGGATCGAGCGTCATCCGGTGGTCTATTACGTAGGTGCGCCGAACGTCAGCCCGCTTGAAGACATCGTCAAGGGACGATACGTCGGGCTCACCTCCGTGTATCTGGAAAAAGTATCCCAGCGAACGGGAATCCGTTTCCAGCTGATCCCCACCCTCACCTGGGAGCAATCGCAGCAGGCCTTCCTGTCCGGCAAGGCCGACATGTTTCCCAATGCCAGCCCGACCACGGTGAGCAAGGAGGTCAATAACCAACTTCGCTATACGCAGGCGTATTTCGCCAGTCCCTTGATCTTCGTTACCCGTGGCGATGCGCAGGCGACCTTCGGCCGCGAGTCGCTGCTAGGCAAGCGCGTGGCCATTCGAGGGGGCAAGGAGGTGCAGCAGACCCTGACCGATTATCGCCCGGGCGTCATTCCTATCGAGGTCATCAGCCCGGAGCAGAGCCTGCAGGCTCTGCTTCGCGGCGACGCGGACGCGTCAGTGGGGACCGAGGCCACGCTGCAGCCGCTGCTGCGCCGAAAGTACGGCAACAGCCTTGGCGTGGCCAGTATGCTGGACCTGCCGCCGTATCGCGCACAGATGGGTGTACGCGCCACCGAGCCGCTGCTGCACGCGATCCTGAACAAGTCCCTGAACTCGATCACGGCACATGAAAGCGACGAGATCTACGACAACTATCTAACCCAAGCCGATTACGGCTCCCCCACGATGTGGTCGATCTATCAGCACTGGCGCGGCGAGCTGATCGTCGCTGCGTTGGGTATGTTCCTGCTGGCCTTCTTCGCTTGGCGGGCACGGGTAGAACGGCGTCGTGCCATCCGCAGCGAACGGGCCAAGACACGTTTCCTGGCCACCATGAGCCATGAAATCCGTACCCCCATCAACGCAATGCTCGGCTCGATCGAAATGCTCGGACGGACGGCACTGGATGGGCGCCAGAAAGCCTTCACCGACAATGCCGCAGTGGCCGCAGAGGCACTGATCGACCTCCTCGACAACGTGCTGGACCTCTCCAAGCTGGATGCAGGCAAGCTCACCCTGGAGAAACTGCCCACCGACCTCAGCCACTTGATCGGGCAGGCCGTGTCGCTTGCGCGTCCGGGCGCAGAGGAGAAAGGGCTGACCATCAACCTCAGCATCGAACATGCCGAGCACGGGCTTGTTGTGCTTGATCCAACGCGCATGCGCCAAGTGTTGAACAACCTGCTCGGCAATGCGGTCAAGTTCACGCAGCGTGGCTGCATCAATGTGGATGCGCGCTTGGCGCGGGATGCCAGCGAGGGCAATCAACGAACCCTCCACGTGCGCATTGCCGACACCGGCGTGGGGATTCCGCCTGAGCAGCAGGCAAGGCTGTTTGAGGCGTATTCGCAGGCCGACGGATCCACCACGCGTGAGTTCGGTGGCACCGGGCTGGGCCTGACCATCTGCCGCGAGTTGATCGAGATGATGGGCGGCACGATTGTCCTGGACAGCATTCCCGGTAGCGGCACCACCGTAGCGCTGAACCTGCCAGTGACGCTGGTAACGCCTTCGGCGCACTCCATCGCGTCGGCCGCGGGCAGTGCGGTCACGGGGAACGGGGGCGCGCGGGCGCGGCCCGGCGGGCGCGTACTGGTCGTGGAAGATCACCCCGGCAACCGGGCGTTGATCCGCGAACAGCTTCTGGAGCTGGGCGTGCGTCCAACCCTGGTCGATAGCGGATCTGCCGCGCTGCAGGCCGTAGCTGATGCAGACTTCGACCTGGTGCTCATGGATTGCCACATGCCCGGCATGGACGGCTACGAAGCCACCCGGCGGATTCGAGCGCGGCCCCGTTCCGGCCCGCACCTGCCGATCGTTGCGATCTCAGCCTCCACCGGCGCCGAGCACTTGGCCGAATGCCTGGGTAGCGGGATGGATGGGGTCCTTCGCAAGCCGCTGCGGCTGGAGGAACTGCGCAGCACCCTGGAGCTTTGGCCGGTGCAGTTGGCGGGAGAGCGGGATGCCGAGCCCACGACCAATGCGGAGCCTGTCGCCATCGACCCTATCGCCCTGCTACGTGAAGATCTGACTGGCATTCAGGATGCCATTCGTGCCGGTGATCTGGCTCTTGCGCGACACCATGCCCATCGTTTGGGGGGGGCGGCGCGGATGCTCTCCCATGGACAGGTGGCCATCCTGGCCGAGCAGGTCGAAGCAACCGTAGCGGGTGGCGCTGTGCCCGATCCTGGCGACCTGCCCGCGTTGGCGAAGGCCATCGATAGGGTTGCGGTGGCTAGCGCGGCAAGAGGCTAAACGCTGTCGCAATCGGCGCGGCGGGAAGCCCTGATGTCGCAAATGGCGGCAATGGGCACAAATTGCGAGATATGTCTCACATTACCTGCATGATGGGCGTCACACAGTGTAGTAAGTTCAGCCCGCCGGGCCTGCCGCCCCTAGGGACTTCAACCATGCGAAACACCCCCCAACGCATCATGTTGCTCGACGATCATCCGATCGTCATTGAAGGTATTGAGAAACGGCTTGCCCAGCTGTCGCGTTTTGAGATCGTAGGCACCTACACCACTGCGCGCGAACTGATCCAGGCGCTGGGGACGGCTACCGAATCCGTCCACCTGGCCATCGTGGATTTTTCTCTGGGCCCCAACGATGTAGACGGAATCAACCTTTTGCGTGCGCTGAAGTTGCGGTATCCCCAGACGGCGGTTCTGGTGCTGTCCTCCCATTTTAATCCGGCCACGGTTGCTCTGGCGTTGCAGGCAGGCGTCAATGGTTTTCTCTCCAAGACCCAAGGGCCTGATGATCTGATCGATGCAATCGACCAGATCGCCCGCGGCCGCACGTATGTTCCAACGGCGATGCGCGATCAACTCGACGAACTGAGCGCCGCTCCACCGCTGGCCGGGACCGTCCCCGGCCGGGTTGCCGAGACGCTATCCCCGCGCGAGCACGAAGTCCTCCGATGCACGTTGGACGGCATGTCCACCAGTGAGATTTCAGCAAAATTCTCGCGTGCGATGAGCACCATCAGTACGCAGAAGAAATCGGCCTATCAGAAGTTGGGCATTCGAACCGATGCTGAACTGTTCAAAATCCGGGGACTGATCGAGAAATCCTGATACGGCCCGCAGCGCAGGGCGCTAGTCGGATCGCGGCCATTGGAAGCCTTGGGGCAGGATTTTCAGAAACTCCAATTCGCTGCGGACCTGGAGCTTGGCCAAGGCATTCCACTTGTGCGCGCTGACGGTGCTGCGGGCTTTGCCCAACGTGTTGGAGATCTGCACCGTGCCCATCCCTGATGCCACCAACTTGATGACGTCGGTCTCCGGTCCGGTCAACATCCCCAGGCCGGCAGCGAGAAAGCCTACGTCCTGATCGGCGCAGCGCGGCGGGGCCATCTCCGCCACCGAACGTACCGTTGAAGCGAGAATCGTCACCCGCTCGCGCTTGTCAACAAATGCATGAGCGCCTGCCTGAACGCACATCGCCGCGGCGGCGCTGCTGCCTTCGATACTGAATACCACGATGGACGCGCCGGAGCGGGCGCGGATTTCGCCAAGCAGGACCTCCGCCGACATCGCATGCTCCCTCTGGAAACAGTCGAGCACCACCACGTCAACCGCATGCTGATGCAGATGGTGGAGCAGGTCGGTGGGTCCGGCAAAGTCGGCTGTGACCGCGAGGCCATGCAACTGCTCGAAGTGCTGCCGCAGGCCCGCTCTGACCAATGCATGGCGGTCCATGACAACCACGCTCGTATCGGCTTTCATCGACGTTCCTTCTGCTATCGCTGCCGCCATGACTGTAGTGCCCGGCGGCTTCAAAGCGCATCGAATGAATTCGAAATCAATCACGCCACGTTGGATTCGCGGCATGGACATTCGATCCGAACGATTTCGAAAATGACTTGAACTGCAACTTTTCAGATAGGCGGGAGACCAACGGCCACCTATGCTCCGCCGCTCTTCTCCTGTATCAGCAACCACGCATGCGTCGTCGCCCGCACCCATCTTCCATGCAGCAAGGCCTGACATTGATTGAGCTGCTGACGACCGTGTTGGTGCTGGTCATCATCGCCAGTATTTCGATGCCGTCATTTGCGTCACTGATCGCGCGGAACAGAATCAACGCCATTGGCAACGAACTTCTCGTGACACTGCACTACGCGCGTGCCGAGGCGATCCGCAGCAACCAGCCGGTCCGGTTATGTGCTTCGCTCGATGGCGTGATCTGTGCAGGCCAGGACTGGCACCGCTGGATCGTGCGTACTGCTGCGGGGGAGGTGATCCGGCAGGGCACTGTACCCACACAGGTAGTGGTCTCCGCCGACGGTGCGCTTGCAGCTGGCGGCGTGATGTCGCCGGACGGTGCCCTATACGGCAGCAAGGGCATGATCCAGGCGGGGAGCCTGGATTTCTGCGATCGCAACGGTCGCGCCCGGCTCCGGATGTGGGTCGAGGGAGGCGTACGGATCCGGCTGGATCCGGATGCTCACGGGCTGTGCGCATGAAGGGGCCGCGCACGCAGATCGGCTGGCATGCGGCAGCCGGGTCGAGCTTGATCGAGGTGTTGATCGCGATCCTTTTGCTGTCGATTGCGGTACTTGGCATGGCACTCACCCAAGCGACGGTGCTGCGCCGTTCACAGGGGTCGCAGCAGCGAACCACGGCGGTGTTGGCAGGCCTCAGCCTGGGTGAGGCGATGCGTGCCAATCGCGTGGCCGCGCTGCGCGGCGAGTACCTGACCCATGGAATGCGCTGTGCATCGGTCGTCCCGGCGCCGGGTGACTCCTTGGCGCAGCGTGACCTGCGGGCCTGGATGGACGCGCTTGGGCAGGGTATCGGCGACGACGACGATGTCTGTGGTCAGGTCCAGTGCCTGGAAGGGGTGTGCCAGGTGCAGGTGTCCTGGAACGACGCGCGTGCAGAGGGAACGCCGGCGCCAAGCCCCCTGATCATCGAGCTGGGGATCGCCCCATGACGCAGCGATCGTTGCAGCGGGGAATGAGCCTGGTCGAGCTGATGATCGGTCTGTTGCTTAGCTTGCTGGTGGTGGCCGTGTGTGGCCGGGTTTACCTGTCCACCAGTGCGACCACGCTGAGCGGCATCGCGCTGGCACGGGTCCAGGAAGGCGGGCGTCTGGCAGTGGGATTGCTCGGGCGGGACCTGCGCGGCGCCGGCGATCTGGTCTGCGACAACAGCAAGTCCCCCTTCAACTTGATGGCAGAGCGCGAATCGCCGTTCTGGGTGAGCCTCGGCGAGCCGGTTCGCGGCACCGTGGGCGATGGCACCGATACGTTCTTTGCGCCCTCCCTACCGGTGGGCACCGGGCCCGGTGATCGACTGACTGGTACTGATGCGCTTCGCCTGTGGCGAATGAGACCGCTGCGCTTGGCCGTCGCTGAGCGCGTAGGTTCCGATGCGCCATTGCCGGTGACCGGTCCCGAGTTGCCTGCGCCGGGCAGTCCGCTGCTTGTCTGTGATTTCCAGGTGGCCAGCATCGTACGGGTCACGGCCGGCCTTGCAGCCGTCGGCCATGCCGCACCGGCAAACTGCATCGACCACTTCAGTGCCATGGGCGGGTGTGCCTCCGTCGGTGATGCGCCCGGAGCATGGCATCGGCATGGAACCGACACCGCGTTCGCCGTTCCGGAGCAGGTGCGCTGGTTCGTCGCCGCCGGCACCAACGGTAGTCCCACGCTGACGCGTGCGGTGGTCATCGACGGTGTGGTCGTCACCCAGAGTCCGGTGGTGGGTGATGTAGATCGTTTCGAGCTCACCTACCTGGCCGATGGCGCCGAGCGCTATGTCACTGCGTCGCAGATCGATGCCGGCGGCTGGTCCAAGGTCATCGGCGCGCGGGTTCATCTGGTGCTGCGCGCCAGTGCAGGCCGCGGCGCAGCCGACAACGTGGTGCGCCCGTTCCAGCAGACGTTCCAGATCAGGAGCCGTACCCCATGACGCATCGCCCTCCCATTCGGCAGCGCGGTGCCGCGCTGTTCTTTGTCCTCGTGCTGTTGTTGCTGGTTTCGATCATGGCCGCGCTAAGCCTGCGTACCGGGTTGTTCCAGGAGCGCATGGTGAGCGGGCTGCGCGACCGTGCAGTGTCGCTGCAGAACGCCGAGGCCGCGCTGCGGGAGGCGGAGCGCGCCATTGAGAGAGCCCGGTTTGGGCAGCAGGGAATCGGTGTGGACTGCTCGATGATTGCCGCCGATCTTGCTGCCCAGTGCACGCCTCACCCGGAGGGGGCCGCAGCACAGGGCAGTGGCTTGCCGTGGGTCGCCAGCCAGGACATCCAGACCGGTGCGACCAGCGCCGGTGCACCGCAGTACGCGGTGCAGTACATGGGGCGGCGCGAGTCGGATGTGGTGCTCGGCCTGGGGGATGAAGCCAATTACGGCGTGGGTAATGGCCGGGTGGAAGCCGAGTATTACCGCGTGATAGGGCGAGGCACCGATCCAGCTGCCTCGCCAGGACGTGCGACGGTCGTGCTGCAGACGACGGTGGTGCGCGAATGAGCCCTACCCGCCGCATGACCTCGATACGGCGTGCCGCGGGCTTTGTCGTGCTTGCGACCCTGCTGCCTGGCAGCTGGGCAGCGGTGGCGGCCGTAGCGCAGGCGCCGCTGGAATCGGGGATCAAGGTGCCGGGCAACCTGGTGCTGGTGCCGTCGGTGGAGTTTCCCACCATCATCAGCGCGGCCAACCTGGGCGACTATGTGCCCACCACGCGCTACGTCGGCTACTTCGATCCGGACAAGTGCTACCGCTACCACTACGCAGCCACGGAGCCTGACCGTCATTTCGCGCCGGTGGGCGCACGCACCTCGGCGGGTTGTCCAGGCAAGGCGTGGGACGGCCGTTTCCTCAACTGGGCCGCCACGCAGACCATCGATCCGTTCCGCAAGGCCCTGACCGGCGGATACCGTGTCCGTGATACCGACACGGAGACATGGCTGGAGAAGGCCGATTTTTCGGTGGCCGCACGCAGTGCGAATTTTCCGACGCGGCGCTTGCCGGCGGCAGGCAGCATCGCCTCCCAGGTGCATGCCGCGACCCCGGCGACCTGGGGCTACGTCCATGCCCGCGTGCATGGGCTGGGCGCGCGGATGTTCTTCACCGGATCGGGGCCGATCGACAGTGCAGCGACGGCCACGGCCTACAATCCGGACGACCTGCGGCATCCGCTCACCGACGGCCCCGGCGGTGACATGGGCCAGGTCTATGAGGTGAGCGTGCGGGTAAAGGTCTGCGATGCCAGCGTGGGGCTGGAGGACAACTGCCAGTCCTATGCGCGCGCGGCCAAGCCCGAGGGTCTGCTGCAAGCCTACAGCGACCGCCTGCGCTTCAGCATCTTCGGCTACATCAATAACGGTGGCCCCACTCCGCAGGACCAAGGGGGCTATGAAGTGGCTCCTGATGGGGGCGTGCTGCGTGCCCGCCAGAAGTTCATCGGCCCGATCCGGCATGATCCATTCAAGCCGACGGCCAACCCGAACGTGGAGTGGGACACGGTCACCGGCGTGCAGAAGCGCAACCCCGATCCGGCTGACGCCGCGGCGACCGGGGGCGGCATGGTCGACAGCGGGGTCATCAACTACCTCAACAAATTTGGCCAGATGAACACCGGCCGCACCCCGAAGTACCACGACAACGTCAGCGAGCTGTATTACGCCGCGCTTCGCTACCTGCGCGGCATAGGGAATGTGGCCAGCTACAGCCAGCTGTCGGGCGATGCCATCACGCGGCGGCGCCAAGCCGACGGCTTCCCGGTCATCCAGACCTGGGACGACCCCATCCAGTACAGCTGCCAGAGCAACGTGCTGCTTGGCATCGGGGACACCAATACCTGGAATGACAAAAACCTCCCGGGGCCGACCAGCACCGTTGGTGAGACCTGGTCCAAACCGCAGGCGGTGGCGGGCGACACCGGCTTCGACGTGGTCAAGGCGATGACCCAGATCTTCCGCATGGAAGGCATGTCCGCAGCGGCGGCCGCAAGCAAGGCGCAGGCTGACTGGTTCAATGGCTCGGCTGGCCAGAGCAACTCGGCCTATATCGCGGCGCTGGCCTACCTGGCCCACACCACCGACCTGCGGCCGGATGATCTCGGCAACGGTATGCGTGGGCTGCAGACCGCCAGCACCTATTGGGTGGACGTGGTTGAAAAAGGTGACTACAAGATCGGCGCCAACCAGTACGTGCTGGCGGCCAAGTATGGTGGGTTCACCGTGCCAGCCGGTTTCGATGCGTTCGCGCCAGCGGCAACGCCGCTCAGCCTGGCCTCATGGTGGCGCAGTGGCGACTACGTCAATGGCGACAGGCGCGAGCCGCGTCCCGACACCTTCTATGCTGCCTCTGATGCCACCCGGATGGTTGACAGCCTCAAGCAGGCCTTCGAATCGATCGTCCAGGACAAGCGCGGATCGGCCAGCGCGTTGGCCACCGGCGCCGGCTCGGCTGACGGGGGCGATCACATCTACGCGGCGAGCTACCAGAGCGGCAGTTGGCGCGGCGATGTTGCCGCCCATGCAGTGGATGTCAACACCGGCACGATCCAGGCGCAGGCTAGCTGGAGCGCGGCGGCGATGCTGGATGCGCGTCCCTGGCGGCAACGTACATTGCGGGTGGAGCGCGGTGGTGGCCTGGTTGAACTGAGCTGGTCGGCGCTTGGGCCGGCCGCGCAGCACGCGCTGGGGGATTCGCGCGTGCTGGACTACCTGGCAGGCGACCGCAGCAATGAAGGCAAGGATGGGTTCCGGGCGCGCGCCAGCGTGCTGGGCGATATCGTGAATTCCGCGCCGGTATACGTGGGCGCGGCCAACGCACGGCTGTACGCCGGGCGGCAGTTCGCAGGCGCTCGGCAATACGGCGCATTCGTGCGCGCCCAGCAGGGGCGCCGGGCGGTGGTGTATGTGGGCGCCAACGATGGCTTCCTGCATGGGTTCGATGCGGCGACCGGCGCGGAGACGCTCGCATTTCTGCCGGCTGCCGCGATCGGTCCGGCGCTGCGGGACTACACCCGGGAAGAGTACGAGCACCGTTACAGTGTGGATGGCGAATTGACCGTGGCCGATGCCTACGTCAATGGCGCGTGGCGCACGGTTCTCGTCGGTACGATGGGGCGCGGTGGGCGAGGTGTGTTCGCGCTGGACGTCACCGATCCTGACCAGGTGTCGTTGTTATGGCAGCACGATGCCCGTGCACTGCCCGGGATGGGGGCCAGTGTCGGCAAGCCGCTTGTAGGCCAGATTGCCGACGGGGATTGGCGGGTGGTGTTGGGCAACGGGCCGGACAGTGCCGATGGTGTGGCCAGGTTGTTCACCCTGGCACTGGGCAGCGGAACGCTGACCGTGCAGGCGCCCGGGACGGCGGGCGGCAACGGCATGTCGGCGCCGCGGCTGTGGGACGCCGACCGCGATGGCTTCGCCGAGACCGCCTATGCCGGCGATCTGCACGGCAACCTGTATCGCTTTTCGTTGATCGAGGGTCGCAGCGAGCGCCTGTTCACCGCTGTCGGCCACGGCGCCGCGCAGCCCATCACCGCTGCACCGTTGGTGGCGCAGAACCCAGCCGATGGCGGCACGTGGGTGTTCTTCGGCACCGGCGCGCTGCTGCAAACGCAGGACCTGGCGGATGCGTCTCTGCAATCCTGGTATGGATTACGCGATCGCGGCCAGCCGATTGCCGGGCGCACCGGGCTCAAGGCCACGCGGATCCTCGCCGAAACGGACAACGGGCGGGCGATCGAAAAAAACGACGCACCTGGCGTGGACGGCTGGGTGCTGGACCTGCAATCGCCAGGCCACGCACCGGCCGGCGAACGGATGATCGTGGCCAGCCAGTTCCGCGGGCGGGTCCTTGTCGGCACGACGCGCATTCCCGATCCACGCGATCCCTGCGCACCCGGTGGCAGCGGCTATCTGATGGCGATTGATCCATTCACCGGTGGCCGGCTGGATGAAAGCTTCTTCGACCTCGATGGCGACGGCATGGTCGGTGGGCCGGGCGATCTGGTCGATGCCGATGGCACGCCCGTGCCGTCGTCCGGCTACCTGGTCGGGCAGGGGCCCAACGGGCCGGCCTTCATCGGCGACTGGCTCGGCGTATCGCTGCAGGATGGCAGCAATACCGGCGTGGTTACGCGCCCCATCGGCAACATCGTGCGCCGGGTCGGCTGGCGCGAAATCCTCTGGATGGGATCGGATGACAAATAGTGCGCGCTTGCCGCAATCCGGTTTCAGCCTGATTGAGTTGATGATCGTCGGGGCGGTCGTGGCAGTGCTGGCTGCCATCGCCATGCCGCGCTACCAGATGCATGTAGTCAAGGCACGTCGAATGGCTGCAATCAACTGCTTGATGGACCAGGCGCAGGTGCAGGAACGGTGGAGAACACGGTCGTTCTCCTACGTCGGCGCCCCCCTCGCAGCCTGCGCGGGTGAATTGCGTGCCTATCGCATCGACGTGCTCAGCACACGCACCGGTTACCGACTCGATGCCACACCCGTGCCGGCTAGCGGCGACATCCCATGCGGCGTGATCAGCCTTGACCACACGGGTGCGCGCTCGCCCACCGGTGCCCAGTGCTGGTAGCTGTGACCGTGAGCAAAGGAGACACCATGATCAACTGCGATGGCTGGCTGATTGATCCCATGCGGCTGCGGGGGGTCAGTGCGGTGGTCGAAGAGTACGGGGTGTACTGGTTTTCATTGAAGATGATCTGCGGCGACGAGCATTTGATATGCCGGCAATGCGAGGTGGACATCCTTGATATCCAGACGCGCTTGCTGCGCACCCTGTCCGAGCGCGGCGCGGGGCTTCCCAGCCGCGACACGGACGAGCGTTTTTGGGGATGGCAGCACTGAGGTCTGTGTTGTTGCACTCAGGGGAGGGGCGGGGAGCCCCTTCCCACCTTCGTTGCCGGCAACACCTCCGGTGTGGATCTCGCTGTAAGGCGTGACGACGATTTCAGGGCGGCAGATGGCGGTTACCAAGGCAATACGCGTGATCATCGCCGACGACCATCCCGTGGTTCGGGCCGGCATTCGCGCCATGCTGCATCGCGAAGGCGTGGCTGAGGTGGTGGCAGAGGCCAGTTCTCCCGCTGAAGTGACAGCGCTGCTCCAGTCGGTTCTTTGCGATGTTCTGGTGACCGATCTCAGCATGCCCGTCGGACCCGACCCGGATGGATTGACCATGCTCTCGTGCATCAGGCAGGGGCACCGAGCGCTGCCTGTCGTGCTCTTTTCGGTCACAACCCACCCCAATATCCTGCAGGTTGCTCTCGCCTGCAGCGTGCTTGGACTGGTCGACAAGGCGGCAGATTTCGATGAATTGCCGATGGCTGTGTCGATGGCACATCTCGGAAAGCGGTATACCTCGCGCAATCTTAGACTCGGCCTGCTTGGGCTGGGGGTTCATTCTTCCTTGGTTGGTCCCAGTCTGTCCGTGCGCGAACTGGAGGTGCTGCGCTTGATGGCAGACGGGCGAACCGTGAGCGAGATCGCACGATGGCAAGGTCGCAGCGTGGCGACGATAAGCCAGCAAAAGCTCAATGCCATGCGCAAGCTGGGCCTGAGCGGGGACGTGGAACTGCACAGGTACCTGACGGGCCAGCGATTCGTAGGATGATAGGCATCGGATGGCTGCCGTGCTGATCGGGCCGGCAGCGCGGCGGGCAGCGTCACCCCGCGGCGGGCGGTAAGATGCGCCGCGCGCCGCTTCCGCCTGGCTGACCCGATGCCCCTGGATTTCCCCACCATCGCCGTGCTCGGCTTCCTGCTGTGCCTGGGCATCGCCATGGGCTTTTCACTGCTGCTGCTGGTACTGCGGCGGCAACCGGCACTGCGGCTGTGGACGGCCAGCCTGTGGATGCTCTCGGTCAGCCTGACGCTGGTGGCGCTGCGGCCCCATCTGCCGCAGGTTGCGGGCATCCTCGTCGGCAATGTCGCCGTCGCGCTGTCCGGTGTCCTCATGCTGTATGGCGTGGCGCGCCATCTGGGCCGCCGGCTGCCCGGGTGGCAGCCGCTGGCATTGGCCACCACGTATCTCGGCGCCATCGCCTTTTTCCTGGTGGTCCATCCCAGCCTGGTCATCCGGCTGAATGTGTTCAGTGTATTCGCGGTGCTGCTCAACGCCTGGATGGCGTGGTTGCTGCTGCGCCACGCGCCGCCTGCCCAGCGCACCAGCTGCCGGCTGGCAGCGGCGGTGTTCGCCGCGCAGGCCCTGTTGTACCTGGTACGCCTGTTCCTGCCGGTGGCGCCGGATGCGGGCGAGGACATCATGCGCGCCGGTTCGCCGGTATTCGCCACGTATCTGGCCGGCCTGATTCTGGAGCTGGCGCGTTGTTTCGCCCTGGTGCTGCTGCTGGTGGAACGGATGCTGGTCGATCTGCAGCGGCTGGCGCGCACCGACGTATTGACCGGCCTGCTCAACCGCGGTGCCGTGCTCGCTGATGGCGCGAACCTGTTGCAGGTGGTGCGCCGCACGCCGCGACCGCTGGCCCTGCTGCTGCTGGACGTGGACCACTTCAAGCAGATCAACGACCGCTGGGGGCATCTGGCCGGCGATGCGGTGCTACGGCATGTGGCCGACGTGCTGGCCGGCTGCGTGGCCGACCGCGAGCACCTGCTCGGGCGCTATGGCGGTGAGGAGTTTGTTGTGGTGTTGCCCGGAGCCGATGCCGCGCAGGCACTGCAGTGTGCGGATCGGATCCGGCGTTCGCTGCGCGAATCACCGGCCCGCGTGGAGAGCCTGCTGGTGCCGGTCACGGCCAGCATCGGCCTCGCCATCGATGCGGGCCGTGACGACATCGCACGCCTGCTCGGCGACGCCGATACCGCGTTGTACCGTGCCAAAGCCGAGGGCCGCGACCGCACCATCAGCGCAGCGGCGATCCTGGTGGACTGACGCCGCTCGGCGGGTCCACAGGAAGATCTTCGTGCACCGGGCGCAACGGCGGCCTCAACGCGTGTGGTCACATCCGCGCCGCCCGGTCGTCATGGCATGCTGAGACCCTTCACTCCAGGACGAGATCGACCATGCGACTTCCCTGCCGTCCCCTGGCCAGCGCAGCAGTCCTGCTGCTGGCTGCCTGCCAGGCTGCCCCGGAGGCGACGCCCAAAGCGGCGGAGCGCCTCTACGGGACGCTCGCATTCCAGCCCTGCACCCTGACCAGCGCACAGGCCAGCGCGAATGTCGAAGCCCAATGCACCACGCTGCAGGTGCCGGAGAACCCGGCGGCACCGGACGGTCGCAGGATCGGCTTGAACATCGCCTGGCTGGGCGCCGGCAACGATGGCGCGGGCAACGGCGACCCCGTCTTCTTCGTCGCCGGTGGCCCGGGCCAGGCCGCGACGGAGGTTGCCGCACCGGTCAACATGGCACTGCGCGACGTGCGCAAGCAGCGCGACATCTTCCTGATCGATCAGCGCGGTACCGGCAAGTCCAATCCGCTGAGCTGCCTGGACGCACAGGGCAAGGAACTGCCGCTGGACGAGAATGCGGCGCCGAGCAGCACGCTGATCGAGGACTACGCCCGCCAGTGCGCGCAGTCGCTGACCGGCCGCGCCGACACCCGCTTCTACACCACCACCGAGGCCGTTGGTGATCTGGATGCGGTGCGCAAGGCGCTGGGCGTGGACAAGGTCAACCTGGTCGGTGGCTCCTACGGCACCCGCGTGGCACAGCAGTACGCCGCGCGCTACCCGCAGCACACCCGCACGGTGGTGATCGACGGTGTGGTGCCGAACGATCTGGTGGTTGGCGGTGACTTCGCCAACACCTTCGAAGATGCGATCAGCCTGCAGTCGGCGCAGTGCCGCCAGGATCCGATCTGCGCCAAGCGCTTCCCGGTGGATACCCGCACGCAGCTGCGCAACGTCATGGCGACCCTGGCCAAGGCCCCGGTCGAGGTCGAGTACCGCAACCCGGGCACCGGTCAGGCAGAGCATGGCGTACTGACCGCCGACTCGGTCACCGCCCTGGCCTTCATGTTCTCGTACATGCCCGAGCTGTCCTCGCTGCTGCCGGTCATGCTGGATGAAGCTGCCCAAGGACGATATGCACCGCTGATGTCGCTGAGCAAGATGGCCAGCCGCACCCTCGGCGTGCAGATGAACCGAGGCATGCAGTGGTCGGTGCTGTGCGCCGAAGATGCCGATCGCTATCAGGAAGGCGCGCAGGGCGACCGCGTGCTGGGCCCGGAAGTGGCGCGCATGTTCTTCGCCGCGTGCCCGGCCTGGAACGCCGGTTCGCGACCAAAGGATTTCACCGCGCCGTTCGCCTCGACGCTGCCGGTGCTGCTGCTGTCGGGCCAGTTCGATCCGGTCACACCGCCGCGCTACGCCGAGCAGGTGGTCAAGCAGCTGCCCAACGGCCGTCACCTGCTCGCCAAGGGGCAGGGCCACGGCACGATCAACGCCGGCTGCATGCCGCGCATCCTCGGGCAGTTCATCGACACGGCCGACGCCAAGTCGCTCGACGCCACCTGCCTGGATACCCTCAGCCCGGTGCCGGCGTTCACCTCGTTCAACGGATGGGCCCCATGAACCGTTCCTCGTACCGCACCGGGGAGGTGCGCGCATGATCGTCGCCGAGAATCTGCATAAAGCGTTCAAGACCAAGACCGGCCTGATCCAGGCCGTCCAGAACGTGGGCTTCCAGGCCGATGATGGCCGCATCACCGGCTTGCTCGGCCCCAATGGTGCCGGCAAGACCACCACCATGCGCATGCTGTACACGTTGATGAAGCCCGATCAGGGGCGCGTGCTGGTGGATGGCATCGACGCAGCGGTGGACCCGGTCGCGGTGCGTCGTCAGTTGGCGGTCCTGCCGGACGCGCGCGGGGTGTACAAGCGCCTGACCGCGCGCGAGAACATCGCCTACTTCGGCCAGCTGCACGGCCTGAGCGCGGCGCGGATACGTGAGCGCACCAAGGTGTTGGCCACGGCGCTGGAGATGGACGACATCCTCGACCGCCAGACCGAAGGCTTCTCGCAGGGCCAGCGCACCAAGACCGCGATCGCCCGCGCGCTGGTGCACGACCCGCGCAACGTAATCCTGGATGAGCCCACCAACGGGCTCGACGTGATGACCACGCGCGCGCTGCGCGGGTTCCTGCGGGGACTGCGCGACGAAGGCCGCTGCGTGATCTTCTCCAGCCACATCATGCAGGAGGTGGCTGCGCTGTGCGACCACGTGGTGATCATCGCGCAGGGCACGGTGATGGCGGCCGGCAGCGCCGATGAGCTGCGCGCACAGACCGGGGAAAGCAACCTGGAAGATGCCTTCGTCAAGGCGATCGGTACAGAAGAAGGATTGCACGCATGAGTTCGTTCGCCACGCTGTTGACCGTGATGCGCAAGGAACTGCGCGATCTCTCCCGTGACCGCCGCACGCTCGCGCTGACGCTGCTGCTGGGGCCGTTGCTGTACCCGGTATTGATCCTGGGCATGAGCAAGCTGGCCGAAAGCCGGGTGAAGACGCAGATCGAGCAGCCGCTGGAAATTCCAATGATCGGCGGCGAGCATGCCCCCAATCTGGTGCGTTTCCTGGCGTCGCAGGGTCTGAATGCGACCGAGGCACCGAAAGACCTCACCGAGGCGATCCGCAGCCAGCGGATCGATGTGGCGCTGCGCATCAGCCCGGACTTCGGCAAGGACTGGGCCGACGGCCGCCCGGCGCTGGTGGAGATCATCAAGGACAGTACGCGCCGCGCCGCCGATATTCCCAGCAGTCGCCTGGAGGCGGCACTGGGCGGCTACAGCCAGCAGGTCGGTGCGCTGCGCCTGCTGGCCCGCGGTATCGATGCACAGGTAGCGCGCCCGCTGGACGTTGCCGCACAGGATCTGGCCACGGCCGAAGCCAAGCGCGGGATGATGCTGTCAGTGCTGTTGCCGATCCTGCTGACCATCACCTCGTTCCTGGGCGGCGCCTACCTGGTGATGGACACCACGGCCGGCGAACGTGAGCGGCAATCGCTGGAGCCGCTGCTCGCCACCCCGGCACCGCGCAGTGCGATCGTCAGCGGCAAGATCGCTGCGGCCTGCGCGGTCGGTGTGGCGTCGCTGTTGCTGACCCTGGCGGCCTTCAAGATCAGTGCGCAGCTCTCCTCCGGCGGGGTAGGCCGGCAGCTCAACATGGGCTTCCTGCCGATGCTGCAGATGCTGCTGATCATGCTGCCGATGCTGTTCATCGGCACGTCGCTGCTGACCTTCCTCTCGGCGGCCGCCAAAAGCATGAAAGAAGCCCAGAGCCACATGACCTGGCTGATGCTGCTGCCGATGCTGCCGGGGTATGCGCTGATGGTGTACCCGATCAAGAGTGAGCTGTGGCAGTTCGCGGTGCCGTTCCTGGCGCAGAACCAGATGCTGCTCAAGATCATCCGCCACGAAGCGATCAGCCCGCAGATGTGGGCGGTCTACCTCGGCGCGGGCTTCGGGCTGGCGGCCCTGTTCTGGTATGCCGCGGTGCGCCGCTACCACCAGGAACGGTTGGCGATTTCGGGTTGATCCACGAAGGGCTCCGAAAGGAGCCCTTCTTCTCAACGGGGACGGAGGTAATTAATAACAGGGACGGAGGTAGTTAATTCGGGGGTGTCAGGTGGTACGAGGACGCTGACCGATAGTCTGCTAGTCGCCCGTCTCCTTGACCGGTCTTCCCGCAGGCCTGCAGACCACGGACCTCTGCAATGCCCGTCCCACCATGTCTTGGAAGCGCGGGCTGCCCAACGCGCGCTCCTGCGCGACGTAGATCACGATCCGCTCTCGTTCGTCTGGTTGAATGCTGGCCCGCAGCCATTCGCTGTATGCATTCGCACGCGCTTCCGGCGTCGGGCCCAGGAGGGTGTAACAGGGATGTGGTGTCAGCATCGGGTTGTGCTCAAGGCCGAGGTACACCCGAACGCTGGACCATCGATATTCCTCTGGAAACGCCACCATCGCGGCCCGTACCGGATTCAGCTCGATGTATCGATGCACCATCAACAGGTAACCATCGGAATCCACCAGGCAGGATTTGAACCGGCCCTCCAGCAACGTACCGCTCCGCACATGTCGCTTGTTGAAGTACTGCACATAGTTCTGCCCACACTGCCGCATGGCCGGGGCCAGCCCCTCCGCTGTAGACGGTGTGATCAGAAGATGGACGTGGTTGCCCATCAGCACGAAAGCGTGAATGGCAACCGCCTGCTTGCGGCAGGCATTGCGCAACAGGCGCAGGTAGTGACACCGGTCTTCATCGTCGATGAACAGTGCAGCGCGATTGACCCCACGTTGTATGACGTGAAGCGGAATGCCGGGGAGAACCAAGCGAGCGGAACGGGGCATGGTCGGCAACGTTGATGGCGAACCGTTACCTTGCAGACCCACGCAGGGAAAAGAGCTAGGCCTGTGGTGCACGCAGCTGTAAGAGAAGCGCGCTTAACTACCTCCGTCCCCGTTATTAACCACCCCCGTCCCCGTTAAAGAAAAGGCCCGGATCGCCCCGGGCCTTTCGTCATCCAACGTGACGCCGCGATCAGCCGCCTTCAGGCGCGAAGGCAAGCGTACGGCGCGTCGTGACCGGTGCACCGACCGGTTCGAACTTCCAGCGCTTGACCGCATTGAGCGCTTCGCGATCGAACACGCGGGCCGGGGTGGCGCGCAGCACGCGAGCGGCGGTCACCGAGCCGTCGGTGCCGACCGTGAGTTCGACCAGTACTTCGCCGGAGGTGCCCGAGCGCAGGGCGTCGGCCGGGTAGCGCGGGGCGGGCGTGCTGACTGGGCGCAGGCTGGGTGCGGCGGCGGCCTGGCGGGTCGCCGCCGCCTGCTGGGCGGCCGCCTGCTGCTGGCGCTGTTCGGCCTCGCGACGGGCGGTGGCCTGGCGCTCGGCATCCTGCGTATCACGGCGCGCGGCTTCCTGCTGCGCGGCGATCTGCCGTGCGGCCTCGGCTTCGGTGGTCTGCTGCTGGGCCAGCTTCTGCTGTTCCACCAGCTGCTTGGCGCGGGTCTCGGCGTCCTTCTTGACCTTGTCGGTCTCTTCCTGGGTGCGCTTGAGGGCGGTCTGCATGCTGCCGCTGATGCCCTGCTTCAGGCGCGGCAACGCCGGGGCGGTCGGGTCCACTTTTTCGATCAGCGCGACCAGCCGCTGGGTCTCGGCGAAGTCCTCGCGGCCCAGGTTCTGCTCGGCGGCGATCAGGGTGTAGGGCAGCAGATCGGTCAGTGCGCTCTTGACCGAGGCGTCATCCGGCGTCTTGTCGCGCAGCGCCAGGTAATACTCGATGGCATTGTCGCCGGCCGGGGCGTACATGCGGTTCTCGCGCAGCGCCTTGCTGGCCAGCTCGCGCAGTTCCTCGGTGCCCATCGACTGGACCTTGGCCGACACCGCCGGTGCGGCCGGGGCAGCAGTGGGGGCCACAGGGGCCGCCGGCGTCGCCGGTACGGTCTCGTCCTTGCCCGAGCAGGCGGACAGGGCCACCAGCAGGATCATCGGCGCGAACAGCCGCGCCGGGCCATGAGTCTTGACGTGCGACATCCAACTCCCCTTTGAAGACGACGATACGTAGAGCCTGATGCGGTCAGGCCGACCGAAGGCCATGGACGTTTCCCGACGTCCACGGCGGACCCGCAGGTGTGCAATCTAGCATCACCCCGCCCGGCCCGGGGGCCAGGCGTCCAGGGCAGGGGGCATCCTCACCGATGCCGCCGCTGCCGTGCAAGCCTCAGTGAGACAGTGCCTTGCTTGGCGTGCCGCTCATCAGCTTGTCGGTGTAGGCGATGCCGATCGCCGAGAGGATGAAGGCGCCATGGATGATGGTCTGCCACATCACACCGTCGGAGGTCATCGTGGAGCACTTGATGACATCGCCCACGGCGGCGACGGCCTTCAGGTACGCCTCGCTGTTGCAGGCGGGCAGGGCGCCCAGGTTGCCGGCACCAATGAAGGTCTTGAGCAGGTGGATCGAGGAGATGCCGATGATCGACAGCGCCAGCTTTACCTTCAACACGCTGGCGTTGACGTGGCTCAGCCACTCCGGCTGGTCCGGATGACCTTCCAGGCGCAGACGCGACACGAAGGTTTCATAACCCCCGACGATCACCATCACCAGCAGGTTGGAGATCATCACCACGTCGATCAGGCCCAGCACCAGCAGCATGATTTCCTGCTCGCCCATCTGGTTTGCCTGGTGCAGCAGGTGCCACAGTTCCTTGCCGAACAGGAACACATAGACGCCCTGGGCCAGGATCAGGCCGAGGTACAGGGGCACCTGCAGCCAGCGCGAGGCGAAGATGAGGGTGGACAGGGCGTTCGGGGATTTCGAGGTCGAGCTCATGCTGGAATGCTGCGTTGCGGGGACGGCGCAGCGTAACGGTCCGGCTTGACCCTGCCAAGCCGAGTGACGGACTAGACTCGGGATTCTCTCTTCGCGAGCCCTCGCCATGATCGATCTGTACTACTGGCCTACCCCCAATGGCCACAAAGTCACGCTGATGCTGGAGGAAACCGGGCTGCCGTACCGGATCCAGCCGGTGAACATCGGCGCCGGGGACCAGTTCACGCCTGCCTTCCTGGCGATCTCACCCAACAACAAGATGCCGGCGCTGGTCGACCACCCGCCCACCGACGGCGACGCCCCGCAAAGCGTGTTCGAGTCCGGCGCGATCCTGCTGTACCTGGCCGAGAAGACCGGCCGCTTCCTGCCGGCCGACACCCGCGGCCGCGTGGCGGTACTGGAATGGCTGTTCTGGCAGATGGCCGGGCTCGGCCCGATGAGCGGGCAGATGGGCCATTTCAACGTCTACGCGCCCGAAAAGATTCCCTATGCGATCGAGCGCTACAACAACGAAGTGCGTCGCCTGCACGGGGTGATGGACAAGCGCCTGGCGCAGAGTGCCTACCTCGGCGGCGATGACTACAGCATCGCCGATATGGCCAGCTATCCGTGGATCGGGGCCTACGACACGCTTCCGGTGGACTTTGACGCCTTCCCGAACCTCAAGCGCTGGCATGACGCGATCGCCGCCCGACCGGCCACCCAGCGCGCGTATGCCCTGCGCGAGCAGGTGAACCCGCAGGCCGGCAAGCCGCTCAGCGAGGAAGAGCGCAAGCACCTGTTCGGCCAACGCTGACGCATTGGTCGCCTGCCCGGTCATGCCGGCCGCTGGCCGGCTTTCCGGCACGCTTGGCGCGGCAGGATACCCGCCATCCCCGGCACGATCGGAGCGGTTTTGGTTAGGATGAAGCGTTCCCCGTGCCGTTTTCCTGGCCGGGGACTGCCCAGACGCTCCCGGAACCCTCCATGCGCCACCTGTTTGCTTCGCTCGCCCTGATGCTCGCCTCGACCTCGATCGCCCACGCTGAAAAACTGACCCTGGATGCCATCACCGGCCCGCTGCCGTTGTCCGGCCCGACCCTGATGAAACCCAAGGTGGCCCCGGATGGCTCGCAGGTCAGCTTCCTGCGCGGCAAGGATGCGGACCGCAACCAGCTGGACCTGTGGGCGTACGACATCGCCAGCGGCCAGACCCATCTGCTGGTCGATTCCAAGGTGGTGCTGCCCGGCACGGAAACCCTGAGCGACGCTGAAAAGGCGCGCCGCGAGCGCCAGCGCATCGCCGCGATGACCGGCATCGTCGATTACCAGTGGTCGCCGGACGCCCGCACCCTGCTGTTCCCGCTCGGCGGCGAGCTGTACCTGTACGACCTGAGCAAGCAGGGCAAGGCCGCGGTGCGCCAGCTCACCCACGGCGAAGGCTTCGCTACCGATGCCAAGCTCTCGCCCAAGGGCGGCTTCGTCAGCTTCGTGCGCGCCCGCAACCTGTGGGTGATCGACCTGGCGAGCGGCCAGCAGCTCCAGCTCACCCGCGATGGCAGCGACACCATCGGCAATGGCGTGGCCGAGTTCGTCGCCGATGAGGAAATGGATCGCCACACCGGCTACTGGTGGGCGCCGGATGACTCGGCCATCGCCTTCGCCCGCATCGATGAGTCCCCGGTGCCGGTGCAGAAGCGCTACGAGATGTATGCCGACCGCACCGAGATGATCGAGCAGCGCTACCCGGCCGCCGGCGACCACAACGTCACCGTCAAACTGGCGGTGATCGCCCCGCGCCGCAACGCCCCGCCGCGCTGGATCGACCTCGGCCGCAACCCCGACATCTATCTGGCCCGCGTCGATTGGCGCGACCCGAAGCACCTGACCTTCCAGCGCCAGTCGCGCGATCAGAAGACGCTCGAACTGGTGCAGACCGAACTGGCCAGCGGCCAGCAGCGCACCCTGGTGACCGAAACGTCGCCGACCTGGGTACCGCTGCACAACAGCCTGCGCTTCCTCAAGCAGGGCGGTTTTGTGTGGTCGTCCGAGCGCAGTGGTTTCGAGCACCTGTACCGCATCTCCGATGACGGCAAGACCGTCACCGCGCTGACCGCCGGCAACTGGCCGGTGGACGAACTGCTGGCCGTGGACGAAGACGCCGGCAAGGTCTACTTCCGCGCCGGCGTGGACAGCCCGCGCGACAGCCAGCTGTACGCCGTGTCGCTGCAGGGTGGCGCGCCGCAGCGCCTGTCGCAGACCCCGGGCATGCATACCGCCAGCTTCGCGCGCAACGCCAGCGTCTACGTGGACAGCTGGTCCAACACCACCACGCCGCCGCAGATCGCGCTGCACCGTGCCAACGGCGAGAAGATCGCCACCCTGGTCGAGAACAATCTTGAAGACCCGGCACATCCCTACGCGCACTATCTCGATGCGCAGCGCCCGGTCGAGTTCGGCACCCTGACCGCCGCCGACGGCAAGACCGAGCTGCACTACAGCCTGATCAAGCCGACCGGTTTCGATCCGGCCAAGCGCTACCCGGTGGTGGTGTATGTCTACGGCGGCCCGGCCTCGCAGACGGTCACCAACAGCTGGCCCGGCCGTGGCGATCACCTGTTCAACCAGTACCTGGCCCAGCAGGGCTACGTGGTGTTCTCGCTGGACAACCGCGGCACCCCGCGTCGCGGCCGTGATTTCGGCGGTGCGCTGTACGGCGTGCAGGGCACGGTGGAAGTGGCCGACCAGCTGCGCGGCGTGGCCTGGCTGAAGCAGCAGGCTTGGGTCGATCCGGCGCGCATCGGCGTGCAGGGCTGGTCCAACGGCGGTTACATGACCCTGATGCTCCTGGCCAAGGCCTCCGACAGCTACGCCTGCGGCGTGGCCGGTGCACCGGTGACCGATTGGGGCCTGTACGACACCCACTACACCGAGCGCTACATGAACCTGCCGGGCAACAATCCCAAGGGCTATGAAGAAGCGCGCGTGCTGGCGCATATCGACGGCCTGCGCTCGCGCCTGCTGCTGATCCACGGCATGGCCGATGACAACGTGCTGTTCACCAACTCCACCGTGTTGATGAGCGCGTTGCAGAAGCGCGGCCAGCCGTTTGAACTGATGACCTATCCCGGTGCCAAGCACGGCCTGTCGGGCAGCAATGCGCTGCACCGCTACCGCCTGGCCGAGGATTTCCTGGGGCGCTGCTTGGCGCCCTGATCCGCCGTTCCTGCCACCGGCCTGACAAGGAGTTTGCCGATGACATTGCCGCCCGCACTTCCTGGTACCACCGTGTCCACCGGCTGGTGGCGACGCCACTGGCGCTGGGCCATGCCAGTGGCGGTGGTGGTCGGCATGGCGGCGGCAGCGGGCGCGGTGTGGTTCGCGCTGTCCCAGTGGGCGTACTGGAGCAAATCCAGCACGCCCTACCAGGAGGCCATGCGCCGCGCGCGCTGCAACGTCGAGCTGGTCGAAGCGCTGGGTGAGCCCCTGCGCGATGGCTACCTGCCGGCCGGCTCGATGCATTCCAATGGCCAGAGCCAGTTCGTGATCGGGGTGAGCGGTCCACAAGGGAAGGGCCGCCTGTTCCTCAATGCCAAGCGCAGTGGCGTGCACTGGGACTACCCGATGCTGTATGTGGTCACCGATGCCAACGACGCCATCGATCTGACCGCGCTGGATGATGCCGAGGCCGCCGAGCGCTGCGCGCTGGCCGAGTGCCGGGCCAAGGGCGAGTGCCCACCGTCGCTCCGTCTTTGAGGGGTGGCTTGGAAGCGTCAGCCTTTCGAATCCGAGATGACGGATGGTTTCGTTGATACCGTGATGCCGCGCGGCGTTCCGCGCACCTGCTGCCGTTAGCCTCGATGCACCTGCCCGGTCGGGCAACGCTGCAGGCGAGGTGGAGACGTGAAACGCATCCTGTGTGGTTGGTTGATCGCGGTGTGTGGCGTGTTGCTGGCGCCGACGACCTGGGCGGCGGTACCGTTCATCGAGGTGCCCGCCGACGGATGGGACCCTGGACCGGAGGCGCGCAAGCGCTACTCCAAGGGCATTTTCGACTGGGCCCGGCGGGTAGAGGTGCACCGTGCTGCGCTGGCGGCTGACCAGCTTCAGGTCGATCTGTTTGACGGCATTCTCGTCGTCAACCGTATGCGCGCTGCCAATAGTGAGACGGACATTACACCGCTCTATCAGGCCATCGGAACGGGACGGGAAGTCCATCGTGAAGCCACGTCGTCGCGGCACCTGTGGGTGGGTGAAGTGGTCGGTGGGCGTGGTGCAGGGGGCATGCCCCAGATTGTCCACGTCATCGAAATGGAAAATGGCGAGTTGATGACGAGCTTCACCCGAGGTCATCTTCGTTACCAACTGTTCGGGAACCTGTTGGTGCGCAGTGATCTGCGGAGGCTGCCGAACGAGGCACCCACGGTGCGCGACCCATATCCAGTGGATCCGCTCATTCTCGACCAAGTCACTCAGTCCGATGAGCGATCCACTATCCGGGTCGCCTTCGGCTATGGGAACAAATCACTGGCGGATGGGAGAGAGCAGATCTTTAGCATGATGCAAAGAGCTGTCGCACATGCAAATGAAGGATTTCGAGAGAGCGGAGTTCTCGTTGACCTGCAGCGGGCGGGAAATGCGCTCCCCGGATATGCCGAATCGACCGTGTTGCAGGCGCTGGACGATCTAGCGTTAGGCATCGAAGGGCCGCTCTGGCTCGTCCATAGAATGCGGCAGATGGAGAAAGCGGATCTCATCTTGATGATCGTCGATACAGACGACGCACCTACTGTTTGCGGCCAGGCACAGCGCTTGCTGGCAACGAAGGAGACGGCGTTTGCGGTGGTGGAGCGGAACTGCCTTGCAGACGAGAAGAACAGCCTTGCTCATGAAATTGGCCACTTGCTTGGCGCCGATCATGACCTGGCGCATGCCTCCGTCCATCCTCCGAAATTCGAATATGGCCACGGCTATCAGGCGCCGCTGAACACGCCTGATCGTTGGCGGACAGTGATGGCTTACGATTGCAGCGACCGCGAATGCGGTCGCATCAATCGATGGTCTTCGCCAAGCGGAAGTCACAATGGACTACCCGCCGGAACGGCGCGGCAACATCACAACGTTCGCGTGCTGAACGAGACGCGTGCCACGATTGCGGCCTTCTATCCAGACCCTTGATCATTGCCTACAGGCGAGAGAACTACGCAATGTGCCTAGCGTTAGCTAGTGAAATTCCATTCATCATGCCAGCGTTGAAACGTGGAAAGCCGGGTCGGGCAATGTCCGGCAATGCTCCAAGCGAGGTGGAGACGTGAAACGCATCCTGTGTGGTTGGTTGATCGCGCTTTGTGGTGTGTTGCTGGCGTCGACGACGTGGGCGGCGGTACCGTTCATCGAGGTGCCCGCCGATGGATGGGGCCCCGGGCCGGAGGCGCGCAAGCGCTACTCCACCGGAATGTACGACTGGGCACGGAGGGTCAAGGTGGACCGGACCGCACTGGCCTCCGATCGGATCCAGGTCGATCTGTTCGACGAGGTGCTCGTTATCGAACGTACGTCCCTCATCGCCACCGAGCCGGAGGATGTTCGTCTGTATGTGGCGGAAGGCAGCACACATGTTGTCCAGCGCTCGTCCACATCGCGGCGACTTTGGACAGGAACGATCATCGGGGTGCGCGGGCCTGGGGGAATACCGAGCACCGTGGACATCACCGAACTGGGCAACGGCGACTTCATGTCCAGTTTTTCACGGGGCCACGTGCTGTATCAGCTATTTGGGGATCTACTGTTGCGCATCGATCTGCGTCGGGTTCCCAATGAGGCACCCACGGTGCGCGACCCATATCCTGTCGACCCGTTCATTCTCGACACCGCCGGCCAGCCTCCCGGCGGGGCATGACCTCCGGCCAATTGCCCCCGGCCCGCCAAGTGCGTAGGGTCGCAGGCATCCTGCCCTGGAGTTCCTGCATGAAGCCGCTTGTCTTCGCTGTCGCGTTGGCCCTGACCGTTCCCGCCGCGTTGTCGGCCCCGCCGGCCTTGGCCGCCCCGGCTGCCGCCAAGCCCGCCGCCTCGCCGGCCTGGGTCACCCGCAGCAACACGCTGGCGCAGATCCTGCTCGATGCGCAGGGCCCGTTCCAGCCGGAAGAGACCGGCTTCTTCGGCGTACCCGGCTATGACGACAAGGTGGCCGATTTCGGCCCCGACAACGGTGCTCGCTACCGCGCGGCGATGACCAAGGCCCGCGGTGAACTGCAGGCCAAGCTCGCCACCGAACGCGATCCCAACGTCCGCCAGGACCTGGCGATCATGATCGCCGCTGCCAACCAGAACATCGAAGGCAGCGAACTCAACGAGAAGTACCTGCTGCCGTGGAGCGACACCCCGCAGACGGTGTTCAGCGGCCTCAACCTGCTGCTGTCCGACCAGGTGCCCACCGAGCGCCGGGCCAAGGCGCTGGATCGCCTGAAGGCCTACGCCGGGCTTGCCCCGGGCACGCAGCCGGTGACCACGCTGTCGCGCCAGCGCTATGAAGAGCGCCTGGGCGACAAGACCCTGCTGCAGCCGACTAAGATCGAAGTGGAGCAGTCGCTGGCCAATGTGGACACCTACATCACCGGCATCGAGCAGCTGTTCGGCAAGTACAAGGTGGCCGGCGCCGAGCAGGCGCTGCAGACCATCGCCAGCCAGCTGCGCGAGTACCGCGATTGGACCCGCCGCGAGGTGCTGCCCAAGGCCCGCACCGATGCGCGTCTGCCCGAGCCGCTGTATGCGTACCAGCTCAAGCGCGTGGGCATCGACATCGCCCCGGCGCTGCTGATGCAGCGGGCCCAGCTGGAATTCATGGAAACCCGCTCGGCGATGCGCCAGCTGGCACCGCTGGTAGTGCAGGCCAAGGGCCTGAAGGTCACCGACAGCACCGACCCGGTGGCCGTGGTACGTGCGCTCAAGGGCGACAAGATTCCCGACGATCAGCTCGAGCACCACTACCGCGGCGTGATCGATGCGATCGACCCGATCATCCGCAAGGAAAAGATCGTCGATGTGCCGCAGCGCCCGATGCAGATGCGCCTGGGCTCGGCTGCCGAAAGCGCCGCCTCGCCGGCACCGCATTTCCTGCCGGCGCCGCTGGTCGGCAATACCGGGCAGCAGGGCACCTTCGTGTTGCCGCTGGGCAACCCGGCCGCTGGCGACAAGGCCGCGCAGTACGACGATTTCAACTTCGGCTCGGCCGCCTGGACGCTGAGCGCGCATGAAGGCCGCCCGGGCCACGAACTGCAGTTCACCGCGATGGTCGAGCGCGGCATCTCGCTGGCCCGCACGATGTTCGCCTTCAATTCGGTCAACGTGGAAGGCTGGGCGCTGTATGCCGAAGCGGAGATGGTGCCGTACGAGCCGCTGGACGGTCAGCTGATCGCGCTGCAGTTCCGCCTGCTGCGGGCCGCACGCGCGATGCTGGACCCGATGCTCAACCTGGGTCAGATCGACCGGGCCAACGCCGAGCGCGTGCTGATCGATGAGGTCGGCCTGTCCAAGGCGATGGCCACGCAGGAGCTGGACCGCTACATGGTGCGCATGCCCGGCCAGGCCGGCAGCTACTTCTACGGCTACACCCGGATTCTTGAGCTGCGCATGCAGACCGAGCTGGCGCTGGGCGATCGCTTCGACCGGCTGGCGTTCAACAACTTCCTGCTCGACCAGGGCCTGCTGCCGCCGGACCAGCTGGCCAAGGCCGTCAATGACGTCTTCGTGCCGAAGTACAAAAGCGCGGCCAAGCGCTGACGCGTTTGCGGTAGGCACCGACCGTTGGTCGGTGCGCTATCCCAGCAGCCACGACCAACGGTCGTGGTCTACCGCGGCCTTCGTTACCGCTGCGGCGTGATCGTCTGCGTCGGCAGGCGCGGCGCCGGCGGCGGATTCGGGACCCAGATGGCCACACCGGCCGCGCGCTTCTGCGTGGTCGGGATGCCGATGCCCACACCACCGCCCACGTGCGAGCCGTAGCTGCCCGCACCGACGGACATGCCGACTGGCGAGCCGCTGGAGCCCACGCCCATCAGGATCACGCCGTTGGCACCGAGGGCGGCGGCCTCACGCTTGAGCCGCATGACCGCGGCATCGGTCTGGCCCTGTGTGCCGAAACCGACCGCACTGGCCGATTCGAGCTGGGCGATTTCCTGTGACCCTGCCGGCGGCGTGGAATAAATCTGCACCGTGGCCGGATCGACCGGGGCACGCGCCTGGCCGAGCATGACCTTGGAGGTGCTGGCGCAGCCGGCGCTGAGCAGCGCCAGGCCCAGCAATGCAGCGCATCGGATGTTCATGGCGTTACCCCTGTGTGTCATGGCTGGGATGATCGGTGCTGGCGACTGAATCGGTCCCAACCCCTGCCAATGCACCCTAGCACCGCCCCGGTGAGGCCCCCGCCAACGGCGTCTCGCTGCCGCTTGCGCCTGCGCCGGGAACCGCTATGGTGGGCCACGCATTCACCTCAAGGAGCCGGGCATGGGATTGATCAGTCTGTTGTGGGGCATCGTCGCGCTGCTCTGGATGATTGTGGCCCTGATCCCGCTATTGGGCTGGGGCAACTGGTTCCTGATCCCGTTTGCCGCGGTGGGTGCGGTGATCGCCGCCATCGGCATCCTGTTCACCCACGCCAGCAAGCGCGGCCGGGCCTGGACCGGGCTGGTGCTCAACGGCATCGTGGTGGTGGTGGGGATCGTCCGGCTCGGGCTGGGTGGCGGCATCATCTGAGCCGTCCGGGTGCGACCGACCGTCGCAGCTCACGGCCGCCCGGTACCATCGGCGTAGAATGACCGGCTGCCGCATCCGGCTCTGCCGGCGGTCCACGCCCGTCCGGGCGCTCTCCCTGCACCGATGATCATTCGTCCTCGTCCCCACGGCTGGCAACTGCTCTACATCCTGCGCGGCTCCATCGTTCCGGCGGTGGCTCCGAAGGTCGTGGCGATCCTATTGCTGTCGGTCGCGGTCGCGGCCCTGGCCGAGCTGTGGCACCCGCCGGGCATCGAGCGCGTGTCGGTGGCACCGTTCACCCTGCTGGGCCTGGTGCTGTCGATCTTCCTCAGCTTCCGCAACAACGCCTGCTTCGAGCGCTGGTGGGAAGGCCGCAAGCTATGGGGCCAGCTGATTTATGAATCACGCAGCCTGGCCCGCCTGTGCCAGGCGCTGCTGGTCGACGATACGGCGCTGCGTGATCGCGTGTGCCGGCTGTGCATCGGTTTCGCGCATGCGCTGGCGGCCCGCCTGCGTGGCCGCGACATGGCGCTGGCGGCGCTGCCGTGGGTACCCGAGGCCGATCGCGCGCGGTTCGGCCAGCGCCTCAATGCACCGGATCAACTGTTGGCGATGATCGCTGCCGATCTCGCCCAGGCGCTGCGCGCCGGTCAGCTGGATTCGTACCTCTACACGCAGTTCGAAACACGCCTGCATGCGCTGTCCAGCATCCAGGCCGGTTGCGAGCGCATCCTGACCACGCCGCTGCCGTTCGCCTACACGCTGCTGCTGCACCGGTGCGCGTGGCTGTTCTGCGTGCTGCTGCCCTTCGGCCTGGCCAGTTCGCTGGGTTGGGCAACGCCGGTGGTCTCGGCCGTGCTGGCGTATGCGTTCTTCGGCCTGGACCAGCTCGGCGAGGAGATGGAAGAGCCGTTCGGGCTGGAATCCAACGACCTGCCGCTGGACGCGATGGTGCGCACCATCGAAATCGATCTGCTCGACAGCCTGGGCGTCCAGCCGCTGCCCGAGCCCCTGCAACCGCGGCAGTACCTGCTGCAGTAATTCCTGCCTTCCGTTCCGGAGCTTCTCATGGCACATCCTGACTATCGCCCCCGCCGCATGCGTCACGACGAGTTCTCGCGTCGTTTGATGCGCGAGAACACGCTGACCACCGACGACCTGATCTATCCGGTGTTCGTGCACGAGCTGGCCGGCCGCGCGCCGGTGGCTTCGATGCCCGGCGTGGAGCGGCTGTCGATCGACGAGCTGTTGAAAGTGGCGGAAGAAGCGCTGGAACTGGGCATCCCGGTGATCGACCTGTTCCCGGTGATCGATCCGGCCGGCAAGTCGCTCGATGCCGCCGCGGCGTGGGATGAGAACGGTCTGGCACAGCGCGCCATCCGCGCGTTGAAGTCGCGCTTCCCCGATCTGGGCGTGATGACCGATGTCGCGCTGGATCCGTACACCACGCATGGCCAGGACGGCATCATCGATGACAAGGGTTACGTGCTCAACGACATCACGGTGGAGGCGCTGGTCAAGCAGTCGCTGTCGCACGCCGAAGCCGGCGTGGACATCATTTCGCCGTCGGACATGATGGATGGCCGCATCGGTGCGATCCGCCGTGCGCTGGATGCCGCCGGCCACGTCAACGTGCGGATCATGGCCTACTCGGCCAAGTACGCCTCGGCGTTCTACGGTCCGTTCCGCGACGCGGTCGGCAGCTCCACCGGCCTCGGCAAGGCGGACAAGAAGACCTACCAGATGGACCCGGCCAACGGCGACGAGGCCATGCGTGAGATCGCGCTGGACCTGGAAGAGGGCGCGGACATGGTGATGGTCAAGCCGGGCATGCCCTACCTGGACCTGGTGCGCCGGGTGAAGCAGCAGTTCGGCGTGCCGACCTTCGCCTATCAGGTCAGTGGCGAGTACGCGATGATGAAGGCCGCCTTCGCCAATGGCTGGCTGGACGAGCGGGCCTGCGTGATGGAATCGCTGATCGGCTTCAAGCGCGCCGGCGCCGATGGCGTGTTGACCTATTTCGCCCCGCAGGTGGCGCGTTGGCTGCGCGAACGCTGACAATACGCGCCCACCCCGATACAGGACGACGATGATGCAGACGATGGGATGGCTACAGTGGGTGACCTGGACGGCCGGCGTGCTGGCCTTTGCCGTGGTCATCGGGCTGGTGATCCGCGGTGTGCGCCGCGCCGCGCGGCAGGCACCGGAGCAACCCTCCGCCGCCGCGCGCATTGCCCGTGAGGCGCAGCTGTCGCCCGCCTTGCAGGCGCAGCTGGCGGCATTGAACCAGCGCAAGGATCACGGCGAGATCAGCGAAGCGCAGTACGAGCAGCTGCGTGCGCAGCTGCTGCAGGCGCACTAGCGCTCGGCCAGCACGATCACGGGTAGCGCCACGCCACGCGTGGCGGCCTTTCGGCGACCGCAGTGTCAACCGCAGCCGGTACCTCGCGGCGCTGACGGCGCCTTGATCCGGTACAGATCCAGCCCGCCGGCACGCGGTGCGCGTGCCATGCCAGCCAGGACCATCTCCGAAGGCTTGGACGCGTCCACCACCGGCGCGCCGGTCTGGCCGTCGGCGGTATTGAACGACAGCGTCAGCGGCACCGCCGCCTGGCGGTGATCGCAGCTCGCCAGCAGGACCTGCGAATGCCCCCGGCTTGCGCGGGTGAAGGCCAGCGCGCCCGCATTGTCCAGCCAGGCGGCCCCGAGTTCGTCGGCGGCCGTATTGAGCGGGGCCGGCAGGGCCTGCGCCGTGCCAAATCCCTCGCCCTGCACGGGCGCCAGATACAGATCGAAGCCGCCCTGGGTGGCTGTGCCATTGCGCGAGAACAGCAGCGTGCGTCCATCCGGACGCAGCGCGGGGGCACGTTCATCGGTGCGGGTGTTGAGCGCCGGCAGGGCCTGCACGGTCCCGAAGGTGCCATCGGTGGCCACCGGGGCACGGTACAGATCGAACCCGCCCTGGCCGCCGCGGCGGTTGGAGGCGAAGTACAGCCACTGGCCATCGTGGCTGAAGTACGGGTCGCGTTCGTCGTCGGCGCTGTTGAGCGCGAGCGGGGCAGGGTCCTGCCAGCGCCCTTCGCGCAGCACCGCCTGCCACAGGTCCCAGCCGCCGCTGGCCCCGGCGCGGTCGCTGGCCCACACGATGCGCTGGCCGTCCGGCGCGATCGTGGCCTGGGCTTCGTTGGCCTTGGTCGAGACCACGCCCATGCCCTCGATGCCGAATTCGGAAAGCGCCATCGCGGCGGGTGTGCAGAGTAAACTGGCGCTCAGCGCGAGCAGAGACAATGGAATGCGCATCATCGCGTCCGTTGGGGTTTGCGTTCCATTCTAGGCCCGGAGCAGGAAACCCATGACCGACCGTTACGCCGTATTCGGCCAGCCCATCGCGCATTCGCAGTCGCCGCACATCCATGCCACGTTCGGCCGGCAGGAAGGCCTGGCGCTGGACTACCGTGCGATCGAGGCATCGCCGGCCGAGTTCCTGGCAGCGCTGGAGGCCTTCGCTGCCGAGGGTGGCGTGGGCGCCAACATCACCGCGCCGCACAAGGAAGCTGCCTTCGCGCTGTGCACCACGCTGACCTCGCGCGCGCGCCGCGCCGGTGCGGTCAACACGCTGCTGCGCAAGGGCGACCGCTGGCATGGCGATACCACCGATGGCATCGGCCTGGTCCGGGATCTCACCGACCGCCACGGCCTGGACCTGCGTGGCCGCCGCACCCTGCTGATCGGCGCCGGTGGCTCGGCGCGCAGCGTGGCCCCGGCGCTGCTGGATGCCGGCATCCTGGAGCTGGTGGTGGTCAACCGCACCCCGGAGCGCGCCGACGCGCTGATCGATGCGATGGGCGAGCCGGGCCGCGCCATCACCCGCTACTGGGAAGACATCCGCGAACTGGGTGATTTCGAGCTGATCATCAATGCCACCTCGGCCGGCCGCGACCGCGCCGCGGAGTTCAAGCTGCCGCTGTCGCTGGTCAACAGCATGACCACCGCGGTCGATCTCAACTACGGCGAGGCTGCGATTGCCTTCACTGCGTGGGCGCGCTCGGCCAGCTGCCGCAACATCGTTGATGGCCTGGGCATGCTGGTCGAACAGGCGGCGGAGAGCTTCCTGCAGTGGCACGCCGTGCGCCCGCAGACCGATGCCGTCTACACCGAGCTGCGCACCCAGCTGGCCCCGCTGGCCGGCGAGGACTGAACCGGTGGACATGGATCTGCTGATCTCGATGCTGACCATGGTGGGCGTGCGCCTGCCGGTGCTGATTGCGCTGGCAATCGCCGTGGTCTGGGTGGTGGATACCCCGCGCGGCGCGATCCGCAGCGTGGCCCTGGGCGCACTGGGCGTGATGGCGCTGACCACCCTGGCCGGCCTGGTGCTGAACCTGGTGCCGATGTGGATGGTGCAGCAGGGCAACTACGAGAACCTGCAGCTGATGTCCAAGCTGCTCGGTGCCGGCCACTTCGCACTCAATCTGTTCGAGGCGCTTGCGCTGGTGCTGCTGGTCTGGGCGATGACCCGCGCGCTGCGCGGCCACGCCGTTCCGCCCGTTGCGCCGCTGCCGCCGCGCTGAGCAGGTGCAGCAGGCTGTCGCGGCCCACAGCGTTGGCGTGGGCCGCGTCACGGATATGAACCGCCGCGGAAAATGGCGCCGGTCACGGCCCCCGGGTCGTGAGAAAATGGGGACTGTGATCCAGTCAGGCAGTCCCCCGGCGTGACCGAAAAAGTTGAAGCCCCCCGCGCCCTGAACGACGAGCTCAAGGCCGGCATCCGCGATGCTTACGCCAAGCTGCAGGCCAATACGCCCGGCTTCAGCACGCGGCGTTCGCAGAGCCAGATGATCGGCGTGGTGTCGCGTGCGCTCTCGCACAGCGGCGGCGTCGGCGTGGTCGAAGCGCCGACCGGCGTCGGCAAGTCGCTGGGCTACCTGACCGCCGGCGTGCCGATTGCGCTGGCGACCAAGAAGAAGCTGGTGATCAGCACCGGCACCGTGGCGCTGCAGTCGCAGCTGGTCGAGCGCGACATCCCCAATTTCCTCAAGGCCACCGGCATCGAAGCCACCGTGGCGCTGGCCAAGGGCCGCACCCGCTACCTGTGCACCCGCAACGCGGCCGAAGCGCATGGCGACGGCGCGCAGGAAGGCATGTTCGACGACGAACAGCCGTTGTTCGACCGCCCGTTGGCGCCGATCGAGATGGACCTGGCGCAGTCGCTGAGCAAGGCCTTCCTCGAAGGCCGCTGGAACGGTGACCTGGACAACGCGCCGGAAACGATCAGCAACACCCTGCGCTCGCGCATCACCACGCCCGCCTCGGGCTGCGCCGGGCGCAAGTGCGCCTACTCGGCGCAGTGCGCGGTACTGCGCTCGCGCAACACCGTGCGCGAGGCGCAGATCGTGGTGACCAATCACGCGCTGCTGTTGTCGGCGCTGTCGATCGGCGAGAGCGACAACGGCCAGCCGCTGATCGCGCCGCCCTCGGACATGCTGCTGGTGCTTGATGAAGGGCATCACATCGGCAACGTCGCCATCGACCAGGGCGCGGCCAGCCTCGCGCTGGACGAAATGGCCAAGCGCACCGGCCGCCTGCAGGTGCTGATCGCTGCGTCCTACCGCGCGGTGGACAAGGACAAGCTGGGCAACCTGCTGCCCAACGAGGCCATCGAAGCCGCCGCCAAGGTCAGCAAGCAGCTCAAAGCCTTCCGCGATGTGATCGACCGCAGCTGGCGGCCGGACCCGGCCGCCCAGGAGCCGATGTGGCGCGCCCCGAACGGCCGCCTGCCGGAGATCTGGATGCCCGATATCGAGGCCATCGCCGACGACACCCGCGCGCTGTTCAACTGGGCGCATGCCGCGCTGACGCAGGTCGCCAAGGGCAAGCCCGAGGATGCCGCGCGCGAACGCCTGCAGCGCAACCTCGGCATGGCGCTGGAGATGATCGAGCAGCAGCACAATCTGTGGACCGGCTGGCGCCGCGAAGACAAGGAGGGCCAGCCGCCGACCGCGCGCTGGATCACCCTCTCGCGCGATGGCGACCTGGTCCTGCATGGCTCGCCGGTCTCGGCCGCGAACGTGCTGCGCAAGCTGCTCTGGGATGAAGTGGATTCGGTGGTGATGACCTCGGCCACGCTCACCGGCGGTGGCGATTTCCAGGCGCTGGCGATCGACAACGGCATTCCGGCCGAAGCCGAGATGGTCTCGCTGGCCTCGCCGTTCGATCTGCCCAACCAGGCCCAGCTGATCGTGCCAGCGTTCCCGGTGACCCCGGATGACAAGGAAGGTCACCCCAAGGAAATCGCGAAGTACCTGGTCAAGGAGCTGGACTGGGGCAAGGGCAGCATCGTGCTGTTCACCTCGCGCTGGAAGATGGAGAAGGTGGCCGAGCTGATGCCGGCCGCGCAGCGCAAGCACGTGCTGGTGCAGGGCGAGACCGCCAAGCAGAAAATGATCGACGAGCACCTGCGGCGCACCTCGGCCGGGGAGGGCTCGGTGCTGTTCGGGCTCAATTCCTTCGGCGAGGGCCTCGATCTGCCCGGCGAGGCCTGCACCACGGTGGTGATCACCCAGGTGCCCTTCGCGGTGCCGACCGACCCGCAGACCTCCACGCTGAGCGAGTGGTTCGAAAGCCGTGGCCTGAACGCCTTCAACCTGATCGCGATCCCGCACGCCCTGCGTACGCTGACCCAGTTCTCCGGCCGCTTGATCCGCACCTCCACCGATACCGGCCGCGTGATCATCCTCGACTCGCGGCTGCTGACCCGCCGCTACGGCAAGCGCATCATCGATTCACTGCCGCCGTTCAAGCGGGTGATCGGGTAGCGGTACACGACACTTGCAACGGGGCGTTGCGTTGCGAAACGGTAGAGCCACGCCATGCGTGGCTGCTCTCCGATCAGAACGCGCCGCAGCCTGAAACTGCACCCATCCACGCGTGGCGTGGAGCTAGTCCTCCAGTTTCGCAAGGTCGCGCACCGCGCCCTTGTCAGCACTGGTGGCCAGCAACGCATACGCCTTCAGTGCACCGGTGACCTTGCGCGGACGCGCCTCGCGCGGCTTCCAGCCGAGCGCGTCCTGTTCGGCGCGGCGTGCGGCCAGCGTGGCGTCATCGAGCAGCAGATCGATGCGCCGTGCGGGAATGTCGATACGGATGCGGTCGCCGTTGCGGACCAGGCCAATGGTGCCGCCCGAGGCCGCTTCCGGCGAGGCATGCCCGATCGACAGGCCCGAGGTGCCACCGGAGAAACGGCCGTCGGTGAGCAGGGCGCATTGCTTGCCCAGGCCCTTGGATTTCAGATAGCTGGTCGGGTACAGCATTTCCTGCATGCCCGGGCCACCGCGCGGTCCTTCGTAGCGGATCACCACCACATCGCCGGCGACCACTTCATCGGCGAGGATGCCCTGTACAGCGGCGTCCTGGCTCTCGAACACGCGCGCGTTGCCTTCGAACACGTGGATGGATTCATCGACGCCGGCGGTCTTCACCACGCAGCCATCAACGGCCAGATTGCCGCGCAGCACCGCCAGCCCGCCTTCGGCCGAATAGGCATGCGCGACGGCGCGGATACAGCCTTCGGCACGGTCCACGTCCAGCGTCGGCCAGCGCGTGGCCTGGCTGAACGCGACCTGGGTCGGGATGCCGGCGGGCCCTGCGCGGAAGAAATCGTGGACCGTCTCATCGGTGCTCACCGCGACATCCCAGCGCGCGATCGCCTCGGCCAGGGTGCGGCTGTGCACGGTCGGCACGTCGGTATGCAGCAGGCCACCGCGCGCGAGCTCGCCGAGGATGCCGAACACACCGCCCGCGCGATGCACATCCTCCATGTGGTACTTCGGTGTGTTCGGCGCAACCTTGCACAGCTGCGGCACACGGCGTGAGAGTTCGTCGATGGCATGCAGATCGAAGTCCACCTCCGCTTCCTGCGCCGCGGCCAGCAGATGCAGGATGGTGTTGGTGGAACCGCCCATGGCGATGTCCAGCGTCATCGCATTCTCGAACGCTTCGCGGGTGGCGATGCCGCGCGGCAATGCACCCGCTTCTTCGCCCCCATACCAGCGATGGCACAGCTCCACGATCAGGCGCCCGGCGCGGCGGAACAGCTGCTCGCGGTCGGCGTGGGTGGCCAGCGTGGAGCCGTTGCCGGGCAGCGACAAGCCCAGTGCTTCGGTCAGGCAGTTCATCGAGTTGGCGGTGAACATGCCCGAGCACGACCCGCACGTGGGACAGGCGCTGCGCTCGTACTCGGCGACCTTCTCGTCGCTGGCGCTTTCATCGGCGGCGATCACCATCGCATCGACCAGGTCCAGCTTGTGCTCGGACAGGCGCGTCTTGCCGGCTTCCATCGGGCCACCGGAGACGAACACCACCGGGATGTTCAGGCGCAGCGCGGCCATCAGCATGCCGGGGGTGATCTTGTCGCAGTTGGAGATGCACACCAGGGCGTCGGCACAGTGCGCGTTGACCATGTACTCCACCGAGTCGGCGATGATCTCGCGGCTGGGCAGCGAATACAGCATGCCGTCGTGGCCCATGGCGATCCCGTCATCCACCGCGATGGTGTTGAACTCCTTCGCCACGCCGCCGACCTGCTCGATCTCGCGCGCCACGAGCTGGCCCAGGTCCTTGAGGTGCACGTGGCCGGGCACGAACTGGGTGAACGAGTTGGCGACGGCGATGATCGGCTTGTGGAAGTCGCCATCGGTCATCCCGGTGGCGCGCCACAGGGCGCGTGCGCCGGCCATGTTGCGGCCGGCGGTGGAGGTGCGGGAGCGGTATTCAGGCATGGTGGCTGGCAGGATCTGGCGGGCCGTGGGGGCGCGTTTCACCTCGATTCTGCCGAAAAATTCCGGTTGCGTTTGCAACCACCTTCGCCGCTGCCGCGGCCCCGCCCAGAGCGAATGCTGAAACGCTGTTCATGTTTTGGACTTTGCCGGTTTTGGTTGTTCGCCCCGATCAGGCATGATTGGGGAGATAACCGTACTAGGGGGCATGACGCCATGAAACGTTCCAGGACCACTGCGCTGCTGCTGATGAGCGCTGCGCCGCTGCTGTTCACCGCCTGCCAGAAGAACGAGGCCGTGCAGGTGCAGGAAGGGCTCTACACCTCGGTGCAGGCCTGTACCGAAGCCACCGGCGATCCGTCCAGCTGCCGCAACGCGTTTGCCGAGGCGCAGAAGCAGTCGGCCGATGCCGCCCCCAAGTACGCCACGCGCGAAGCCTGCGAGGCCGAATACAACGCCGAGCAGTGCGTGGAACAGAAGACCTCCACCGGCCATTCGTTCATCGGCCCGATGATGATGGGCTTCTTCATGTCGCAGATGCTCAGCAACCGTGGCGGCGCGGGCCTGGCCCAGCAGCCGGCGGCGAGCCCGGCCTATCAGGACAAGGCCAAGGGCTGGGCACGCCCCGGTCCGTCCACCGGCGGCATGAACACCGCCAGCGGCATCGGCGCCGGCAAGGCCGGCCTGGCCCCGGTCAATGCCACCCCGAACCGGGCGGTCACCGCCAGCCGCGGTGGCTTCGGCAACACCAGCAGCAACCGCAGCAGCGTCGGCGGCTGATCGATGCAGCGCGTGCGTATCGCCGAGCGCAGCCAATGGCGCGCTCGGGCCGAAGAGTCGGGTTTCCGTTTCCACACCATCGATGGTCTGCCGTACTGGGATGAAACCGCGTACTACGCCTTCACCCTGCGCCAGATCGAACAGGACATCGAAGACCCCAGTGCCGAGCTGCATGCGATGGCGATGGACCTGGTGGACGAGGTGGTGGGCAGCCAGCAGTTGATGGACCAGCTGGCGATCCCGCCGCTGTTCCGCGACTGGATCGCTGACAGCTGGCGCCGCCGCGAGCCGCACCTGTATGGGCGGCTGGATTTCGCCTACGACGGCACCGGCCCGGCCAAGCTCTACGAGCTGAATTACGACACGCCCACCTCGCTGTTCGAAGCGTCGTTCTTCCAGTGGCAGTGGCTGGAGGACCAGCGCAACCAGAACCGGCTGCCACCGCATGCCGATCAGTTCAACGCGATCCATGAGGCGCTGGTCGAACGCTTCGGCGAACTGGCCGCGCAGCTGCCGCCGCCGCTGTATTTCAGTGCTGTCGGTGCGTCGGAGGAAGACCAGGGCACGGTCGCCTACCTGCGCGACTGTGCGGCCCAGGCCGGCCTGCGTGGCGACGCGATCGCGATCGAGGATATCGGCCTGTCCGAGGACGGGCGCTTCACCGCGCTCGACGACACCGTGATCGGCAGCCTGTTCAAGCTGTATCCGCTCGAAGACCTGATGACCGAGTCGTTCGGCCAGGCGCTGCCCGCTTCGGGCGTGCAGCTGCTGGAACCGGCATGGAAGGCGATCCTCAGCAACAAGGGCGTGCTGCCGCTGCTGTGGCAGCGTCACCGCGGCCACCCGAACCTGCTCGCCGCCGAGTTCGACGATGGCAGCGAGCTGCCGCGCGGCTGGGTCCGCAAGCCGTTGTTCTCGCGCGAGGGCGCGAACGTGGCGATGCACCTGGCCGATGGCAGCTGGCAGGAAAGCGAAGGCCCGTACACCGGCCCGGCGATCCGCCAGGCCGCGCATCCGCTCACCGCGTTCGATGGCGGTTATCCGCTGATCGGCAGCTGGATCGTGGGCGACCAGGCCTGTGGCATGGGTATCCGCGAAGACAACAGCCGGATCACCCGCGACAGCGCCCGCTTCGTACCGCACGCGATCATCGACGAAGCGCCGACGCGCATCTATCTCTGATCGTTACAACAACCCATCCCGCTTGACCGCCAGGTAGCGTTCCACCAGCGCGCCAGGCAGGGCCTCGGCGGTGACATCCAGCACCATCACCCGGTGGCTGCGCAGCGCGTCATGTGCGTCGCTGCGCTGCTGCAGGTAACGTGCGATCGCACCGGCCTGGGCAGCGTCCTGCAGGCTCTCCACCGGCTGGGCCAGCGCATCGTCCAGCGCGCGCTCGCGCAGGCTGGCCACGCAGACTAGATGCTGGCGCTGCAGCAGGCGCACGGCCGCGAGCAGATCTTCAATGTCCTCATCGCGCACGTTGGTGACCAGCATCACCAGCGAGCGACGGCGCTGACGCAGTGAAAGCTCGGTGGCTGCGGCGAGGTAATCGGTGGCGACCGGCTGCGCCTGCAGATCGTAGCTGGCGCGCAGCAGGGTATCGATGGTGCCCATGCCACGTTTCGGCGCGACCCAGCGGCTGTCGCCCCCGGCCGCGAACAGGCCCACGCCGTCGCCTTGGCGCAGCGCGAGGTAGGACACCACCAGCGCCGCATTGAGCACATGATCGAAGTGCGACAGCCCGCCTTCGCTGGCCATCATGCGCCGGCCGGTGTCGATCATCAGCACCAGCTGCTGGTTTTTCTCGTCCTGGTATTCGCGGGAGATCAGCTTGCGCGCGCGGGCGGTCGCCTTCCAGTCGACCTGGCGCAGGCTGTCGCCGACGCGGTACTCGCGCATCTGGTGGAAATCGGTGCCTTCGCCGCGGCGGCGCTTGAGGTGCGCGCCGACCAGGCGCGAGGCCTGTTCGGCACTGAACAAGGCGAAGCGCGTCAGCGGGGCGAAGTTGGGGTAGACGCGCACCGTCATCGCCGGCGGCAGCTGCCGCCGTTGATGCCACAGCCGCCACGCACTGTGCATGCGCAGGTGCACCCCCTCGAACACGAAACGGCCACGCGCGGTCGGGGTCAGTCGGTACGCCACGCTGCTGGTGACCAACGGTTTGAGCGCCAGTGACCGTGGCAGGCCCTGCAGGCTCCAGCCGCCGGGCACCAGATCGAATACCTCCACGCGCTGGTGCCGGCTCGATTCCAGCCGCAGCGTCGCCTCACGCTCGACATTCAGTGCCAGCGACTCCGGCAGCTCGCGGTGCACACTCGGCGAGGGTTGGCGACGCAGGCGCAGCAGGTCCACCAGCGCGATCAGCGCCACACCACCACCGATCGCCCACCAGACCGCGTGCGGCCAGGTGCCGATCACCACCGGCACGCCGAGCAGGCCCCAGCCGGCCAGCAATGCCAGCAGCAGTGCGCCCGGCCTCATGCCGGTCGCTCGCGATGGAGGACGCGCCCACTCATTTGCGCGGTGCGTCCACCTTGGCCAGCAGCGCGGTCAGCGCGTCGTCGGCGCTCTGTCCTTCGATCTGCAGTTCCGGTGCGAGGGCGATACGGTGGCGCAGGGCGGGCCTGGCGATATCGCGCACGTCATCGGGGGTGACGAAATCACGACCGGACAGCACCGCCTGCGCACGCGCCGCACGCACCAGCGCGATGCTCCCGCGCGGGCCGGCACCCAGCGCGATACCCGGCCATTGCCGCGTGGCGGCGACGATCCGTACCGCGTAGTCGATCACTTCCGGGTCGACCGTGATTGCAGCGGTCGCCTGCTGCAACGCGACCACCTCGGCCGCGTTCAGCACGCGTGGCACCTGCGACAGAGCGAAATCGGCGGCGCTGCGGCCGGTGGTGATCGCATCGACCATGCGCTTCTCATCGTCCAGCGTCGGGTAGTCGATCAGCACCTTCAGCAGGAAACGGTCCAGCTGCGCTTCGGGCAGCGGGTAGGTACCTTCCTGTTCGACCGGGTTCTGCGTGGCCAGGGTCAGGAACGGCGGGGTCAGCGCGAACGCCTTGCCTTCGATGGTGACCTGGCCTTCCTGCATCACTTCCAGCAGTGCCGACTGGGTCTTGGCCGGGGCGCGGTTGATTTCATCGGCGAGCAGCAGGTTGGTGAACACCGGGCCGCGACGGATCTTGAAGCTCTCGGTCTTCGGGTCATACACCGCATGGCCGCTGACATCGCTGGGCATCAGGTCCGGGGTGAACTGCACACGGCCGTAATCCAGCTCCAGCGCCTGGGCGAGCGCGCGCACCAGCAGGGTCTTGCCCAGCCCGGGCACACCTTCGATCAGCACGTGGCCGCCGGCCAGCAGCGCGATCAGGATCTGGTCCAGCACCTCGGGCTGGCCGATGAAGGCGCGGCCCACGGCCTCGCGCACGGCATCGACGCGCTCGGACAACGGCGACGGCGATGGCGACGGCGTCACGGCGGGAGGGGACAGCGGCGGCGGAAGCGTCGGCTCGGTCATAGCAGGTTTCTCATCTGGATCAGCAGGCGGATGCGGTCGCGCAGGCCGGCGACGTCGTGGGAAGCGGGTGGAGTCAAGGCGGTCTGCACGCGCTCTTGCGACCACTGCAGCAGGCTGGCGACGGCCTGCACCCGGGCCTCGCCGGTCAGTGCGGCCGCACTCGGCGAACGCCGCCGCAGACGCGCCAGGAACGCGCGGCGGACCGCGTCATACAACAGCGGTGCCTTGCCGAAGCGCAGCAGGTGTTCGCCGCTGGCGCGGATGTGTTCGAGCAGCGAGCGGCGTTCCGCGGCAGGCGAGGGCAGCTCACTGCCCAGGCGCTGCGCGCGCTGCCAGAGCCAGCCGAGCAGCGCCAGCAGCAACGGCGCCCACACCGGCCAGCCGAGGTAGAACACGCGGTTCCACAACGACGGCGGGCGCGAGGCGTAGACCAGCCACATCGTGCCCTTGCCATAGTTGGGCGCCAGCACGTAGCGGGTCAGGTCGCGGTGGGCCTTGTCGTGCAGCCCATCAACGAGGGCGTTGGCGGCGTTCGGCGGGGCGGCCGGGTTGGGCCGGCCCTTGCCCTGCATGAAGGCCATGTCGGCCAACACATCGATGTGCCCCCGGCCGTGGCGCAGGCGGGCGAAGACCAGGTCGGCCGCGGTGCCCCACTCGCGCTCGACCGCCATGCCCGCGGCTGGCTCCACCGCGAAGCGACGGCCGGTGCAGAACTCCACATGCTGCGGGTCATCGCGCACGTGGAACTGCTGGCAATAGCTCCCGTAGCCCGCGCTGTCCACGCCGAGCGCGTCCAGCAGCGGGCCATTGCGGGCGGCGTCCTTGCCCACCGGTGGCGTGCGCACGATCAGGTGCCCACCACGCTCCACCCAGGCCATCAGCGTTGCTACGGCAGGTGCGGGCACTTCCGCGCTGTCCTGCAGCAGCACCACGGTATCGCCCGGTTCCAGCGGCATCCGGGTCAGGTCCAGGCGTGGCCGCGACTGCACGGTCAGCCCGTCCGCACGCAGCGCCTGGCCGAGTACGTACAGCGGGTTGTAGCTGGCTTCGCCCTGTGGCGGCAGGTGCTCTGTGTGCGTCACCCGCTCGTGGGTGCGCAGGAACAGGATCGCCAGCGGCACGCCGATCACCAGCAGGCCCAGGACGATCAGCAGCCAGCGCAGACGGACGCTCACGCGCGCCACCCGAACTGGGCCTGCAGAATCGTGGCCAGCGCATTGAAGTCTTCATCGCTGGGCAATCGGCCGGCATACGCCGCGTACTGCCAGATCCGCACGATGCGCGCGAACAGGCTGCGGTCGGCCTCGACCGGCATCCGACGCGAGGCACGCAGGCACTGCGCTTCGGTGGCACCCGGCGGAAGCGTGATCCCGGCGCGCTCGCTCATCGATTCCACACTGGCGCGGTACAGCAGCGCCAGCGCCTGGCGGGGGCGTCCTTCCTGCCACAGGGCACGCGCACGCGACGCCGGATCGGGCGGCACGACGTCCGGTATCCGGATTGGTTCTTCGATGACCGCTGCGGCCTTCGCACGACGGCGCTGGCCGGAGCCGCGCAGCCACGGCAGCCAGCGCGGTGCGGTGGCCAGCAGCAGCAACACCAGGACCCCGACCACCGCCCACAGCGTCCATTCGGCGATCCGGGCCGGCAACAGCGGCCCTTTGCTGCCGCGTTGGCCAGTGGCCTTGGCCGCAGCCTCACGTTTTGCCTTCTCCGCTTCGGTTGCATCGCTTTCGATGCGCGTCCACTCGGTGACCTCGCGGGTCGGGCTCTGCAGCGGGTCTTCATACGCGCGCTGCACGGCTTGTCGGAAGCCAGCCGTATCCACCGCTTCAGCGCCAAAGATGACCGGGGGCGTGTTGTCCGGATCGTTGTCGTACGTACGCGGCGGGTCATCGGCGTCATCGTCTTCGCTACCGTCGGCGTCCGAAGCCGCATCGGCGTCTTGCGCAGGTGACGGAGCGTCCTCGGCCGGCACCGGCAACGCACCCTTGGTGTTCGACTGCGTCGGCGCCTGTTGGGCGTGCAGTGCCGCGCCTGGCCAGACCAGCACGAGGGCCAGGACCAGCAGCGGCGCAGCGCGCTGCAACCGTGCATGCAGGCGCCGGAAGGCGATCTCCACATCCCATGCTTCCATCTGCGTGCGCCGGTCCAGGTACAGGCCGAAGCCGGCACCGACATAGAACGGCCCGATCAGCGTGGCGGCCAACCAGAACAGCAGGTTGACGCCCAGCTGCATCCACGCCGGCATGTCCTGCTTGGCCAGCTCCCACGCCGCGCGCCAGGACTCAGACAGCAGGTCCACCGGAATGAACAGGAACACCGCGGCGATGCCGCCGACCACCAGCACGATCTCGAAGACCATGCACACCAGCGTCAGCAGGACGGCATGGCCCATCGCACCCCCGGCGATGGCGCGCCGACGTTGGCGACGATGCGCCGGATCCGCGCCTTCCAACAGATTGACCGGCAGCAGCACCGAACGCAGCGGGCTCAGGCGCCGCCAGCCTAGATAGCCCCAGAAGCCCTCCCAGCCCCACGTGCGCTGCGCGCGCAATGTCTGCGGGGTGGTGGATGCATCGCCGAACACCCCGCGTGAGATCACGTACAGCGCGATGCGCTCGAACAATGGCTTGAGCCACCACATCGCCAGCCAGGCCCAGCCGAAGCTGTCGGTCCACCAGGCCAGCGCGTTGAGCAGCACGAATACCGGCAGCGACACAATGACCCAGGGCGCCCAGATCGCCGCGGCATGCCGGCGCACCAGCGCCATGCCCAGCTCCATGGCTTCCCAGCCCGAGCGTGCGCGAAGGACGACGTTGAGCCGATCAATCTGCATCGGCCGCTCCGCGTCCGCCGCGCCACAACCACACGAACACGGTGGTCCACAGCACGGCCGCCACGCTGTATTTGCCCCATGCCGGAACCGCGGCGATCGAGGACCAGAACGCTTCGATGAAGGCGGCGATCAGCAACATCGCCGCGACCCCCACGCACAGCCTGGCCCCGATCACGCCGCCCTCGACCAGCGCATCGATGCGCCGCCGGCGGCCGGGCGCGAGCAGTTTCATGCCCAGCTGCAATCCAGCGCCGCCGGCGATCACGATCGCCGTCAGCTCGAAGGCACCGTGACCGGCCACGAAGCGCCAGAACGGATCGCCGTGGCCGACGTGCTGCAGATGGCCGGCGACCGATCCGATGCCGACGCCGTTGAACAGCATCACCAACACGGTGCCGACGCCGGCAATCAGCCCGAAGGCGAACGTGCGCAGGCCGATGCTGATGTTGTTCATGATGTAGTAGCCGAACATCGTCCAGTTGGTGCCGCTGTCGCGGCCCAGGTTCGGTGAGGCCGGGTCGTACATGCGTTCGAATTCGGCGATGCGCGCGTTGTCCATCAGCAGATGGATCAGTTCGGGGCGCCACAGGATCAGCGCGAAGCTGCCCACCAGCGGCACCACGAAAAATGCGGCGGCCACCCACATGCTGCGCGCCTGGCTGCGCACCAGCTGCGGGAAATCGGCGAACAGGAAGGCGAGTGCGCGCTGCCACTGCGGACGTGGCGTGCGATAGAGCAACGTGTGGCCCTGCTGCATCAACTGCTGCAGGCGTGCGACCAACTGCGGGCTGTAACCGCGTCGGCGCGCCAGCGCGAGCTGTTGGCACAGGCGGCGGTAGCGCTGCGGGAAGTCGCCATCGTCCAGGCCCTCGTGGGCCGGCTGCCGGCGCGCCTGCCGCGGGCGCTCACCGCGCTTGGCCAGCCAGTGTTCCAGCGCCTGCCACTCGGCCTGGTAGCGGGCGACGAACTGCTCCTGTCTCATCGCCGTCCCAGCAGCCAGTTGGCCATCGCATACAGGCGCAGCACGCCGACCTGGCCGTGGCTCCCGGTCAGCGGCGAGGCGATGTCGGCCAGTTCCTGCTGGCGCGGCACCGACAGCCGCGGCGCGCGCTCGGCGAAGGCGACCACGGCGGCCTGTTCGGCCGGCTGCAGGGGCTGCGGCGGGGCCAGCACGCTGCCGACCGGTACGGTACCCCCCAGCGGCGCTGCGCCCTGGTGGATCACCACGGTTCCCGCGACCAGGTCACCGAGACGGCGGCCATGCGTATCGAACAGACTCGACAGCAGTCCCAGCGCATAGCCGAACGGCAGCATGTCCACGGTGCGCAGCAGGTTGCGGGTGATCGCGCTCATCCAGCCGATGGGACCGCCATCGCCCGCCACCACGCGCAGGCCCATCGCGCGCTTGCCCAGCGTGCGGCCCCAGCAGGCCTCCTGGACGATGGTGTAGGCCCACATCAGCAGGAACATCAGGCCCAGGTAGAGCCCTTGCCCGAACCCGCCGAGGAACGCCAGCGGAATGCTCAGCATCATCAACGCGCCGATGCGGATCACGAAGTCGATGGCCCAGGCCAGCGCACGCGGCAACGGCCCGGCCACGGGCAGGTGCAGAGGCACGCCTTCGGGGGTGATGACCTCCCGGTAGGTATCCAGCATGGGCGCGCTCATCGGCGGCGCATCACGGTGGATCGTACGGAAGGCCACAGGGGACGCCGGATTCCTCTCCGGTCTGCCAGCGGGGGCATGCGGTTCTCGACTGCTTCCTGGTCGGCTGAGGACTTTACCGCGCACGGATCCCGATGCCCAGCGGGGTGGCCGCAATCAACCCCGGTACTGGTCCTTCAGGCGCACGTAGTGATCGGCCGAGTAATGCAGCGACTCGATCTCCTTGTCGCTGAGCGTGCGCGCCAGCCGTGCCGGGTTGCCCAGCCACAGCTCGCCTTCGCCGACCACCTTGCCCGGGCCAAGCACCGCGCCGGCGCCCAGGAAGCCGTGCGTGCTTACCTGCGCGCCATCCAGGATGCAGGCGCCCATGCCGATCAGGCAGTAATCGCCGATCGTGCAGGCATGGATGATGGTGCCGTGGCCGACCGTGACGCCCTCACCGATGATCGTCGGGTAGCCGCCCTTGTTGAACGGGCTGTGGTGGCTGACGTGGATGATGGTGCCGTCCTGGATGTTGCTGCGCGCACCGATCCGCACGTGGTTCACATCGCCGCGGATCACCGTGCCCGGCCACACCGAGACGTCATCGCCCAGCACCACATCGCCGATGATCGTGCACGCCGGATCGATGTAGACGCGCTCGCCGAGCATCGGCAGTGTGTCGAGGAAGGGGCGGATCGGGGACATGCGCAAACTCCGGCAACGCAGGGCTGGGACGCCGCCTGCAGCGTTGTCCCGGCCCCCGATGATAGCGCGGGTGCGCCCGCCGCCTGCCGATGGTCCGTACACCACCGGTCGGCTCTACCGGCGGTCGGTGCCGTGTTACGCGGCGCGGGTACGGCGCGCGCGCTCCAGGTGCACCAGCAGCAGCGAGATCGCCGCCGGGGTCATCCCGGGGATGCGCTGGGCCTGGCCGAGGGTCTGCGGCCGCACGCGCTCGAGCTTCTGTTGCACTTCCGCCGAGAGACCGCGTACGCCGGCGTAATCGAAATCGGCCGCGATCGCGGTGTTCTCGTGGCGCTGCTGGCGTTCGATCTCGTCGCGCTGGCGGTCCAGATAGCCGGCGTACTTCACGCCGATCTCGACCTGTTCGGCGACCTTGGCATCGGCCACGGCCGGGCCCAGCGACGGCACCTGCATGAGCGTGGCGTAGTCCAGTTCCGGGCGCTTGATCAGGTCCAGCACATTGGTTTCGCGGCTGACCGCCACGCCCAGCGTGGCCTCCACTTCGCGGCCCAGCGCATTGCCTGGCGTCGCCCACAGCGCACGCAGGCGTGCGGTTTCCTGCGTCACGGCATCCTGCTTGGTCTGGAAGGCGGCCCAGCGGCGCTCGTCGACCAGGCCCAGCTCGCGGCCCAGGCCGGTCAGGCGCACATCGGCGTTGTCCTCGCGCAGCTGCAGCCGGTATTCGGCGCGGCTGGTGAACATGCGGTAGGGCTCGTTGGTGCCGTGGGTGATCAGATCGTCGACCAGGACACCCAGGTAGGCCTCATCGCGGCGCGGGCACCAGCCGGCGTCGTCACGGGTGAAGCGCGCGGCGTTGAGCCCGGCCAGCAGGCCCTGCGCGGCGGCTTCTTCATAGCCGGTGGTGCCGTTGATCTGGCCGGCGAAGAACAGGCCGCTGACGGACTTGGTCTCCAGCGTGTTCTTCAGCCCGCGCGGATCGAAGAAGTCGTATTCGATCGCGTAGCCGGGGCGGGTGATGTGCGCGTTCTCGAAACCGCGCATGCTGCGGACCAGCTCCAGCTGCACATCGAAGGGCAGCGAGGTGGAGATGCCGTTGGGATAGATCTCGACCACGTCCAGCCCTTCGGGCTCGACGAAGATCTGGTGGCTGGCCTTTTCCGCGAAGCGCACCACCTTGTCCTCGATGGAGGGGCAGTAGCGCGGGCCGATGCCTTCGATCTGGCCGCTGTACAGCGGCGAGCGGTGCAGGGCGTTGCGGATGATCTCGTGCGTGCGCTCGCTGGTATGGGTGATCCAGCAGCTGACCTGCGCCGGGTGCTCGGCCACGCTGCCCAGGAAGGACATCACCGGGCGTGGATCGTCGCCGGGTTGTTCTTCCATCACGGTGTAATCCAGCGAACGGCCGTCGATGCGTGGCGGGGTGCCGGTCTTGAGGCGGTCGATCACGAACGGGCGCTCGCGCAGGCGCGCGGCCAGCGTGGTCGCCGGCGGGTCGCCCATGCGGCCGGCGGCGTACTGGGTTTCACCAACGTGGATCTTGCCCGCCAGGAAGGTGCCGGCGGTGAGCACCACCGCGGCCGCGCTGAAGCGCAGCCCGGTCTGGGTGATCGCACCGCGCACGGCATCGCCTTCGATGATCAGGTCATCGACCGCCGCCTGGAATACGGTCAGGTTGGGCTGGGCTTCGACGATCTGGCGGATCGCCATCCGGTACAGATTGCGGTCGGCCTGGCAGCGCGTGGCGCGCACGGCCGGGCCTTTGGAGGCATTGAGCGTGCGCCACTGGATGCCGGCGCGGTCGGCGGCATGCGCCATCGCTCCGCCGAGGGCGTCGATCTCCTTGACCAGGTGGCCCTTGCCGATGCCGCCGATGGCCGGGTTGCAGCTCATCGCGCCGATGGTTTCCACGTTGTGGGTCAACAGCAGGGTGCGCGCGCCACTGCGCGCGGCCGCCAGCGCCGCTTCGGTGCCGGCGTGGCCGCCGCCGATGACGATGACGTCGTAGCGATAGAAGGAGTCAGTCATTGGCGGAGGAACTCGGGACGGGGCCGGGCGGCCCAGGGTCAGCCCTGTAGGCAGGGCGCGGGTGGCGATTTTAGCGCCATTCGTCGGGGGCGATGAAATCCACCCTCAAGTTGGCACGTTTTCTGCAGATAACCCAATAGCACCCAGGATGGCATGCGCCTTGTGCGTAACGGACCGGAATTGGAACAGGGGCCGGTCCAAGCGCATCGTGGGGAAGCAGAGGGGCCGGTAGTCGGGGGACTGCCGGCCCTGTTTTTTTGCCGGCGCGCGGCGGCTGGCTGTGCGCCAGATACAAAAGGCCCCGCCATTGGCGGGGCCTTCTGCGTTGTAGGTGCCGACATCCGACAGGGCCGGAACAGGGGGGATCCAGATGTTCCTGGCGGATATCGACATAGAGCCGAATGTGACGTCACTTGTCGCTTTTGGCACTTTGTGACCGTGACTGTCACTGCCCGACTAGAGTGAACTGCCGGGCGCGTGAAAATCAAGCCATCTCACGGCTCAACTGTGCGTTGGTTCGCATTGTTAAGATTCCGCCACGGGGAACCGTTCATCCTCGGCGCAGAGGGACGCGGGGCCTGGGCCGGGCGTGCCTGGGGCGGTGGGGATGGGCGCTGCTGTTGCTGCTGCTGCGGGCGGCGCGGGCCACCCACCGAATCCATGTTCCGCCACGGCGAGCCGCCGTTGTTCGGACGCGGGCGATCCGGCGGACGGGTGGGGTTGCCGTTGCCGTTGCCGGGGCGCGGCGGCGGCCGATGATTGTGCGGCGGGCGATAGTTCGGGTACGGGCGATACACCGGATAGCCGTAACCACCGCCATACCCGCCGTAGCCGTAATAGCCACCGCCGCCGTAATAGCCGCTGCCGTAGCCGTAGGGATAGCCGGCCGGGTAGCGATACTCGACCGAGGGTGCGCCGTGGTAGTAGCCATTGCCGCCGCCACCGCCGACATAGTCGTACGTCGCGCAGCCGGACAGGGCCAATAACAGGCCACCGGCAAGAACAAGGCGCATTTTCATGATGGGGTCCCCCCAAAGGGCTGTAGGGCCAGCTTCAGCCCAGGGCATTGAATCGGCCCTTAACTCAGCCCGATCCGAATGAATGGTTGCCATGCTGACACGTTCATCCGGACGGGTGTGGGCATGGGGCATACGTTAATCTTGCGTCATGAGCGATTCACCCTTGCCCTGTGTTGACGACGTGCTGGCGGCGGCGGCGCGCATTGCCGTGCACGCCTGCGTGACGCCGGTACTGCGCTCGCGCACGCTGGATGCGATGACCGGCGCCACTGTGTTCTTCAAGGCCGAGCATCTGCAGCGCAGCGGGGCGTTCAAGTTCCGCGGTGCCTGCAATGCCGTCTGGGCGCTGGAGGAGGCGCAGGCCCGGCGCGGGGTGGTCACCCACTCCTCCGGCAACCATGGCGCGGCGTTGGCGCTGGCTGCGCGCACCCGCGGCATCGCCTGCCACGTGGTCGTGCCCGAGGGCGCGGTGGCCGCCAAGCTGGCCAACATCGGCCGTCACGGGGCGACGCTGTGGCGCTGCGATGCCTCGATCGCCGCGCGCGAAGCGATGTGCGCCCAGGTCCAGGCCGAAACCGGGGCGACCCTGGTGCATCCGTATACCGACCCGCAGGTGATCGCCGGCCAGGGCACGGCGGCGCTGGAGCTGCTGCACGCCAGCGAGGGCCTGGACATGATGGTGGTGCCGGTGGGCGGCGGCGGCCTGGCCTCGGGCACGCGGCTGGCGCTGCAGGCGGTCGCCCCGGCAACCGGGCTGGTTCTGGCCGAACCGCTGGGCGCGGCCGATACCGCACGCTCGCTGGCGGCTGGCGAGCGCCGCATCGACTTCACCCCCGACACCGTCTGCGATGGCCTGCGCGGGACGCTCGGCGCGCCCAACTTCGCCCTGCTGCAGGGCGCGGCGCAGGTCATCACCGTCGCCGATGAGGCCACCGTCGCCGCAATGCGGCAGATCTGGCAGGTGCTCAAGCAGGTGGTGGAACCGTCCTCGGCCATCGCCCTGGCGGCGATCCTCGCCGAACCGGCGCGCTTTGCCGGCAAACGGGTCGGCGTGGTGCTGTCCGGTGGCAATGTCGATCTGGATGCCCTGCCGTGGGGTGCGGCATGAGCCGGCGCACGCGGGTGGGTGTGTTCGGGTGGCTGTGGCGGCTGTGCATCGTGCTGGCGGTGTGGCTGCTCGGGGTCACCGCGTGGATCGTCTGGATCGGCGAGCGCGACCAGGCGCAGAAAGCCGATGCGATCATCGTGCTCGGCGCGGCGGCCTATGACGCCAAGCCGTCGCCGGTGTTCGAAGAGCGCATCCGGCACGGGTTGGACCTGTACCAGCAGGGCTATGCGCCGCTGCTGATCTTCACCGGTGGCTACGGCGGCACCGGCGCGCGCTTTTCCGAATCGCAGGTGGCGCGCCGCTATGCGCTCAAGCAGGGCGTGCCCGACGATGCGATCCTGATCGAGACCGCCTCACGCACCACGCGGCAGAACCTGATCGAGGCGCGGCGCTTGATGGATCAGCGCAAGCTGCACCGCGTGATCATCGTCAGCGACCCGCTGCACATGGCCCGCGCGCTGCGCCTGTGCCGCGAGCTGGGCATCGATGCGCTGGCCTCGTCCACGCCGAGCACGCGCTTCCGCAGCTTCCACACCAGCTGGCGGTTCCTGGCGCAGGAAATCTACTTCTTCCATCGCGATCTGTTCCCGTCGTAGCGCCGACCCGTGGTTGGCTCTACGCGATCAGTGCGGTCGACTCAGGGCGTTTTGCGGCGGATCGGAATCGCCGAGACCGGCACCGTGGCAACATCGTGCCCGCGCTCGCGGATCGGCGCGCCGCCTTCCGGCGCCCAGGCGTGTGCGTAGATCACTTCCCAGCTGCTGGGCAGCGTGCCGTCTTCGCGCCGCAGCGGCTCGTAGGCCGCCCGCGCGGCATCGAAGCGCCCGCGCCCGGTCAGGGTGTGGCGGCGGTCATGGCGCGCGTTGGTGGCGCCGATCGCCTGCAGCTCGCGCATCAGTGCGGTCAGGTCGTCGTAGGTCAGGGTGAACAGGTCGCGGTCCAGCACCGGATCGCGGAAGCCGGACATCATCAGCGCATCGCCGAACTGTGCGATCGGTGCGAAACGGCTGACATGCGGCACCTCGTCGGCGGCGGCGAACGCATCGCGCAGTTCGATCAGGGTCTCCGGCCCGAACGTGGAGACCAGCAGCAGGCCCCCGGGCTTGAGCGCGCGGCGGAACCCGGCGAACACCGCCGGCAGATCCTCCACCCACTGCAGGCACAGGTTGCTGAAGATCACATCCACGCTCTGGTCCAGCACCGGCAGCGCCTGCGCATCGCCGCACACGCGCGAGAACGGCTTCCACCAGCCCGCCTGCTTCTTCGCCTCGCGCAGCATCGGCTGGGCCAGATCCAGCGCGATCACCTGGGCCTTCGGCCAGCGCTTCTTCATCACAGCGCTGGCATGGCCGGTGCCGCTGCCGACATCGAGCACCACCTGCGGCTGGCGGTTTTCCAGGTAATCCAGCGATTCGAGCAGGCGCTTTTCCACCTCGCGCTGCAGTGCCGCGGCGGCGTCGTAACTGCTGGCGGCGCGCGAGAAGGCGCGGCGGACGTGATGGGGATCGAAGCTGGACGTCATGGGGTACTCACGGCTCAAAACGGTGGTGCGGTGGACTCAGAAGGTGCCCGGGTAGGCGCCGCCATCGATCAGCAGGTTCTGCCCGGTGATGTAGCCGGCCTGTGCGCTGCACAGGAAGGCGCAGGCGGCACCGAACTCATCGGCGGTGCCGAAGCGGCCGGCGGGAATATGCGTGCGTTTGCGCTCGGCAAGCTGGCCGGCATCGATGCCCTGCTGCTGCGCCAGGTACGCGAAGTTGCCGCGCAGGCGATCGGTATCGAACTGGCCCGGCAGCAGATTGTTGAGGGTGACGTTGTGGGCGACGGTCTTGCGTGCCAGCCCGGCCACGAACCCGGTCAGGCCGGAGCGCGCGCCGTTGGACAGCCCGAGGATGTCGATGGGGGCCTTCACCGAGGAGGAGGTGATGTTGACCACGCGGCCGAAACCACGCTCGATCATGCCATCCACCGTGGTGCGGATCAGCTCGATCGGGGCCAGCATGTTGGCATCCAGTGCGGCAATCCAGTCCTCGCGGGTGAACTGGCGGAAATCGCCCGCCGGCGGGCCCCCCGCGTTGTTGACCAGGATGTCGACCTGCGGGCAGGCGGCCAGCGCGGCGGTACGGCCTTCCGGCGTGGTGATGTCGGCAACCACGCCGATCACCCTGCGTGCGCCCGGCAGGCCCTGCAGTTCGAGCACGGCGCGTTCCAGGGCCGCTTCACCGCGCGCGGCGATGACCACGTTGACGCCCTCGCGGGCGAGTGCGCGTGCACAGCCCAGCCCGAGGCCTTTGCTGGCGGCGCAGACCAGGGCCCAACGGCCGGCGATTCCAAGATCCATGGGGTCAGTCCTGTGGAGAAAGGCAGGCGTACATGATCGGCGATGCGCGGCCGGAACAGGTCAAGGCAGCGCGGCAACAAAGTGTTGCAGCTGCGCGGCCACCTCGTCGGTATGGCCGAGGAAAGGGGCATGCCCGCCCTGGGCGATCACATGCGCCTGCGCGCCCGGCGCCAGCGCGGCGGCAGCCTGCATGGCGCGCGCCGAGACCAGCCGGTCGCGCTGGCCGGCCAGCCACAGGCTGGGCTTGCCCAGCTGGGCCAGGGCGCCGCGCAGATCGGTGTTCTCCAGCAGGCGCAGGCCTTCCTGCAATGCGCGTGGGGTGGGCTCACCGCGCGCGACGAGCATCCCGCGCAGCGTGCGCAGTTCCTGTCGGGCGTGTTCGGAGCCCATCGCATCCAGCGCGAGGAAGCGCTCCAGCGTGCCGCGATAATCCTGCGCGAGGTCCTGACCGAACTGTTCGAACACCGCCGGCTCCACCGCATGCGGCCAGTCGTCGCCGCGCACGAAACGCGGCGTGGCGGCGATCATCGCCAGCGCACGCACCTGAGGCAGGGTCGCGGCAGCATGCAGCGCGAACAGCCCCCCTAGCGACCAGCCGCACCAGACCGCCGGCGGCGTGGCGGCGGCGATGGCATTGACCACGTACGGCAGGCGCAGCGGCGTGGTGTCAGCGCGGCTGGCGCCGTGGCCGGGCAGATCCACCAGGTGCAGCTGGAAGTGCGCCGACAGGCGGTCCACCAACGGTGCGAACACGCCGCCGTGCAGGGCCCAGCCGTGGATGAGGACCAGCGCGGGGCCCTGGCCGATGACATCGATCTGCATGCTCAACCCAGCGCTGTCACGCGGTCACGGCAGTCAGCAATGGCGGCTGCACCACAGTGTCGCGGGCGTGCGCGATCGCATCGACCAGTGCGCGCACCTCGGCAGGTGTGTGCAGGGCGGACAGGGTCACCCGCAGGCGCGCCTTGCCCTCCGGTACGGTGGGCGGACGGATCGCGCTGACCAGGAAACCGGCGGCTTCCAGCGCGGCCGACATGCCCATCACCGTCGATTCGGCGCCGCACAGCAGGGGTTGGATCGGGGTATCCGATGGCATCAGTTCCAGGCCGTGCTGGCGGGCGCCGGTGCGGAAGATGCCAATCAGTTCGGTGAGCTTTTCGCGGCGCCAGTCATCGCGGCGGGCCAGCTTCACCGCGGCCAGGGCGGCGGCCGCCTGCGCCGGCGGCACGGCGGTGGTGTAGATGTAGGGGCGCGCGGTTTCGGCCAGGTGCTGGATCATCGCCTCGTCGCCGAGCACGACCGCGCCGCTGCCGCCGAGCGCCTTGCCGAGCGTGGCCAGCTGCAGCGGCACATCGTTCACGCCCAGGCCCGCATCGGCCACGCAGCCGCGGCCGTGTTCGCCGACCACACCGATGCCGTGCGCGTCATCGACGTACAGCAGCGCTTCCTGCATGCGCGCCACCAACGACAGGGAACGCAGCGGGGCAATGTCGCCGTCCATGCTGAACACGCCGTCGGTGGCCAGCATCGCCGCGCCGCTGGGCGCGTGCTTGAGCTGACGCAGCGCGCCTTCGGTATCCAGATGCGGGTAGCGGCGCAGGCGGCAACCGGCCAGGCGCGATGCATCGAGCAGGCTGGCGTGGTTGAGGCGGTCCTGTACGCACACATCGTCTTCTTCGCTGAGCAGGGCCTGCTGCACCGCGAGGTTCGCCGCGAAGCCACTGCCGAACAGCAGCGCCCGCGGATAGCCGAGCCAATCGGCCATTTCCTGTTCAAGCGCTTCATGCAGCACGTGGTGGCCGCAGATCAGGTGCGATCCGGTGGCGCCGGTGCCTTCGCGCGCGGCCGCATCCTGCAGTGCGCTGACCACGCCGAACTGCTGCGACAGACCCAGATAGTCATTGCTGCAGAAACCGGTGAGCCACTGGCCATCGACGTCCAGCCGCACGCCATCGCGCCGGCTCACCACGCGGCGCACGCGAAGGCGCCCCTGCGCGTCGCGGAGCTTGCGCAGGGCCTGGATGCGGTCGTGCAGGTCAGGACGGGCCATGGTCGTCAGGGGGTCCGGGTGGGCCGTTAGCGTACCCGGTTGCCGGGCCCGCTGCTCGGGGCTCAGGCCGCCCGCCCGCAGCCGCCGCCGGCGGTGATGTCGGCGTGCACCGTGCCCGGGTGGTCGTGCCCGTCGGCATCCACCGTGACCGGCATCGGGCGCAGGCCCAGCCGCGCGAACAGGTCCAGGTCGCGCCCGGTGTCCGGGTTGCCGGTGGTCAGCAGCTTTTCGCCATGGAAGATGGAGTTGGCCCCGGCCAAGAAGCACAGCGCCTGCAGCTCGTCGCTCATCGCCTCGCGTCCGGCCGAGAGCCGCACCATTGCACGTGGCATCACGATGCGGGCCACCGCGATCATCCGCACGAACTCGAAGGGGTCCAGCTCGGCGGTGCCATGCAGCGGCGTGCCGGCGACCTGTACCAGGCGGTTGATCGGCACCGAATCCGGGTGGGCGGGCAGGGTGGCCAGCGCCAGCAGCAGGCCGGCGCGGTGCTCGCGGGTCTCGCCCATGCCGACGATGCCACCACAGCAGGTCTTCAGGCCGGCATCGCGCACGTGCGCCAGCGTGTCCAGGCGGTCCTGGTACTGGCGCGTGTGGATGATCGAATCGTAGTAGTCCGGCGCGGTGTCCAGGTTGTGGTTGTAGTAGTCCAGCCCGGCCTCGCGCAGGGCGGTGGCCTGCGCGCCGCTGAGCATGCCCAAGGTGGCGCAGGTCTCCAGGCCGAGTGCCTTCACCTCGCGGATCATCGCCGCCACCTTGGGGATATCGCGGTCCTTGGGCGAGCGCCAGGCCGCACCCATGCAGAACCGGGAGGCGCCGGCGGCCTTGGCCTGGCGGGCCTTGGCGACGACATCGTCGGTGGCCATCAGCTTCTGTGCGTCCACCCCGGTGCTGTAGCGCTGCGCCTGCGGGCAGTACGCGCAGTCTTCCGGGCAGCCGCCGGTCTTGACCGAGAGCAGGGTCGAAATCTGGACTTCCGCCGGATCGAACTGCTCGCGGTGCACGCTGGCCGCGCGGTGCAGCAGCGCCGGGAACGGCAGCGCGAACAGCGCCAGCAGTTCCTCGCGGTGCCAGTCGTGTCGGATGACAGAAGCCATGGGAGTGTCCTGACAGATAGTGGAACGAAAGGGCGGCAGTCTGGTGAGGCCGCCCTCATCTGTCAACCATATGGACTTATCAAAAGTTTACGGCGCCCTGGGCTGGCTCGGCTGGCAGATCCTCCCGCTGCGCTGCCTGGTCTGCGAGAGCCCGGGCGAGGACGGGATGGATCTGTGCCGCGCCTGCCATCAGGCGCTACCGTGGAACGACCGCGCCTGCCGTCGCTGCGCCCTGCCGTTGGCGGCGACCGATCCCGGTGACGCAGCGGGGGACCACTGCGAGCGCTGCGTGGACGAGTATCCCCGCCAGGCGGCGGCCAGTGCCGCGTTCCTGTATGCGCCGCCGATCGACCGGTTGCTGATCCGGTTGAAATTCCACCAGGACCTGGCCGCCGGCCGGCTGCTGTCACAACTGATGCTGCAGCGCGTGCCGCCGTTTCTGGCCGGGCCGCTGCAGCCGATGCCGCTGCACCGCCGCCGGTTGCGCCAGCGCGGTTACAACCAGGCGCTGGAACTGAGCAAGCCGCTGGCGCGCGGGCTGTGCTGCCCGCTCTGGAACGGGCTGCAACGGACCCGCGAGACCGCGGCGCAATCGAACCTGGATGCGGATGCCCGGCGCTGCAACCTGCGCGATGCGTTCGCGGTACGCGGCCACCCGCCCGCCGGGCTGACCATCGTCGACGATGTAATGACCACCGGGGCAACCACCGATGCCGCGCTGCGCGCGCTGCAGTACGCCGGTGCCGGCCCGATGCAGGTCTGGGTCTGTGCGCGCGTGCCGTGAGCGCCGTTGCCGCGCCTTGCACGCTGCGAGGACGTACCATCGGGGTGTCATCACCCTCGCAAGGACGTCCCATGAACCTGCCGCCGGATCCGCGCACCTCGCCGCTTCTCACTGCCATCGGCCGCAGCTGGTGGGTGCTGATGCTGTACGGCGTGGTCGCCGTTGTCTTCGGTCTGGTCGCGATCGCACGGCCGCTCTCGGCCGCCACCGCACTGGCCTGGGCGATCGGCGTGATGGCGCTGGTGGAAGGCCTGATCAGCCTGTTCGCGCTGTTCGGCCGCAGTGGCGTGCCGCGCGGGTGGCTGCTGGTCTACGCGCTGGCCTCGGTGGTATTCGGTGTGCTGGCCGTGCTCAACCCGCTGGCCACGGCCAGTGTGCTGATCCTGTTGCTGGCCGCCTGGCTGATCGTCGCCGGTATCTACCGCATCGTGTTCGCGATCCGGGTGCGCAAGGAAATCCAGGGCGAGTGGCTGCTGATCCTCAGCGGCGTGCTGGCGATCGTGCTCGGCGCGATGATGGTGGCCAACCCGATTGCAGGCATTGCCGTCACCACGCTGTGGATCGGCATCGGCAGCCTGCTCTACGGCGTGCTGCAGATCGTGGTCGCCTGGCGCATCCGCCGCCTGCGCTGAGCACGCGCAGCGGCGATACTCGTGTCCTTCCTGATGGAGAGATACGCATGCGCAGCACCCTGTTGATCGTCACGATGGCGCTGGCGTCCGGCCTCAGCGCCTGCACCCAGGCGCCGCCTGCACCCGCCGCGCCCGAGACGACGGCGGGCGTCGCACCGTTGACGAACGCACGCATCCAGATGCGGGAGGTGGCCGAGGATGCCCAACGCCCCGGCGTCACCACGCTCAAGGACCGCGACGGCAACGCGCTGCCCTTGATCGAGCCGGCCTTCATCACCACGGCCGACATCGCCACGGTGGCCGTGGGCAGCGACGGTCATACCGGCCACGGGACCCTGATCCTGCGCTTCACGGATGACGCGGCACCACGCATCCTTGCGGCGACCGAAGCGCGCGTCGCCAAGCGTGTGGCGTTTACTGTCGGCGATCAGGTCCTCAATGTCGCCGTCATTGCCGGCCCCTTCGCCCAGACCATGCAGGTGAGCGGGCTGGACAGCACGGAAGAAGCGCACCGGCTGTATACGGAGATCACGGGCAAGGCTCCCTGAGCCCCAAGTCGGGCTGCGGACCGTTCAGCGGAAATTCGCCTCGATCTGCTCCAGCGATTTGCCCTTGGTCTCCGGCAGCCAGAACGCGGCGATCAGGAAGTACAGCAACGTACAGCCGGCCCAGAAGAAGAACATGCTGGCGTAACCATGATGGCCGACCGTGGGCAGGAAGATCGCGGCGATCACGGTGGAGACGAACTGGTTGATCAACAGGGCGATGCTCATGCCGTTGGAGCGGATGCGGGTCGGCATCAGCTCGGACAGCGCCAGCCACACGCACACGCCCGGGCCCACCGCGAAGAACGCGACGAACAGCAGAATGCAGCCGGCGACCAGCCAGCCGTGGGTGGGCGAGGGCACCGGGCCGATCACCGCACGTTCGATCACCAGCGGCGCGTTGGCGGCCTGCGCCGGGTCCGGGAACGGGTTGAGATGCAGCGTGCGGAAGAAACGGCCGATCACGCTGTCGGCCGACACCGCGTCTTCGCGACGGATCTGCAGCGTGGCGTCGATCGGGTTGTCGCTGCGTAGTGAGCGCACGTTGCTGAAGCCGCCGTAGGCATACGACACGGTCAGCTGCTGCGGCGCGGCGCCGGCGTTGCCATCCAGCCGCTGCCATTGCGCGGCATCCAGCGGCAGCGACAGGGTGGTGCCGCTCACCTGTTGCTGAAGCGTGGCGTGCACGTCCAGCCGCCCACGCTCGCTCTGCACGAACAACAGTGCAGCGGCCAGCAGCGACAGCGTGATGCCGCCACTGCCAAGCATCAACAGGAACTTGCGGCCTTTTCGGTCCACCAGTACCAGCGCGACCACGGTCATCACCGCGTTGAGCAGCTTGATCGCCACATCGGCGCCGTTGGCCACCGAGCCGGGCAGGCCGGCCTGGTTGAGGATGTTGACGGCGTAGGCCAGCACCGAGTTGATGCCGGTGGCCTGGGTGAAGGCCAGCACCAGGCAGGCCAGCACGAACGGCCACACATAGCGGCGGCTGAGCAGCGGGTCGCGCTTGCCGTTGCGGCCGATCTGGAGCTCGTCCGGCGCCCGCATGCGCTGCAGGGTCGGCTCCACCTCGCCCGCGGCGACGGTACGCTGCAGGGCACGGCGCGCCTTGTCGATGCGGCCACGGCGCACCAGCCAGCGCGGGGATTCACTGATCAGCAGCACGCCGCCGGTGAATACCAGGCCCGGCAGCAGGCAGCTCCAGAAAATGGTACGCCACGCATGGTCCTTGATGTCGAACAGCAGGCGCTGCTGCTCCGCACCGGGTAGATGGCGCACGGCGGCGGTCGCGGCATCCACGGCATGCGCGTGGTACAGCCCGATCACCGCGGCCAGCACCAGGCCGATGGTCAGCAGCAGCTGGAACATCGCCGCGCCACGCCCACGTCGTTCCGGGCTGAGCACTTCGGCCAGATACAGCGGTACCACCACGCCGATCAGCCCGCCACTGATGCCCTGCAGCAGGCGCCCCATCAACAGCGCGCCATAGCCATCGGACAGGGCCATCACCGGAATGCTGGCGGTGAACAGCACGCCGGCCAGCAGCATCGCGCCACGGCGGCCGATCAGGTCGGCGACCATCCCGGCGAACAGTGAAGACAGCACACTGCCGAGCAGCACCGCGGCGACCACGAAGCCCAACTGCTGGCTGGTCAGGTGCCAGCTCGCGGTGGCGGTGGCCTCCAGATAGGGCAGGGCACCGGCGATGATGCCGATGTCGATGCCGTAGAGCAGCCCCCCCATGCCGCCGATGAACAACAGATAGCGTACCGGCCAGCGTGGCGCGGAGGCGCCTGCGTGCACGGGCATGGCTGCGGAAACATCGTTCATCGTGCCGGTCCTGTCTGCAAGTGCGTGCGCCATGGCGGCGCGGGGAGTCAACGCTCAGTCGAGCGCGATGTCGTCGCCTTCCACCACCACGCCGCGCACGCGCAGGTCGTGATCGAGCACCACAAGGTCTGCCCAGGCACCGGTCGCGATGCGGCCACGGTCGTCGATGCCGAGGTAATCGGCCGGGTAGCGCGACAGGCGGTGGGAGGCATCGGCGATGTCCAGGCCTAGCGAGACCAGATTGCGCAGCGCCTGGTCCATGGTCAGCGCACTGCCGGCCAGCGAGCCGCTCGACAGCCGCACGCAGCCCAGGCATTTGTGCACGCGCTGTACGCCAAGCGCGTATTCGCCATCGGGCATGCCAGTCGCCGCAGTCGCATCAGTGACGCAGTACAGGCGCGGGATCGCGCGCAGCGCGGTGCGTATCGCGCCGGGATGCACGTGCTGCAGATCGGGAATGAGTTCAGCGTACTGCGCATGCGCGAGCGCGGCGGTGGCGATGCCGGGTTGGTAGTGATCCACGCCGGTCATGCCGTTGAACAGGTGGGTGAAGCCGGCCGCACCGGCGTTCAATGCGGCCACGCCGTCCTCATAGCTGCCGGCGCTGTGGCCGAGCTGTACGCGGATGCCGAGCGCGCTCAGCGCGGGAATCAGCGCCAGGTGCTGGCCGATTTCCGGGGCGAGGGTGAGTACCTTGATCGGGGCGATCGCATGCAGGCGCTGCACGTCGGCCAGCGTCGCCTCGACCACCAGCGGTGGCTGGGCGCCCAGGCGCTGCGCACTGATGAACGGCCCTTCCAGGTGCACACCGAGCACGCGGGCCATGCCGGGTGCGCGCGTGGCGATCGCGGTGGACAGGCCCTCAAGCGCGCGGGTGATGTCGTCTTCCTGCGCGGTCATGGTGGTGCCCAGCAGCGCCGTGGTGCCGTGCCGGGCATGCGCGCGTGCCACCGTCTGCGCAGTCGTGCCGCCCTGCATGATGTCCACCCCGGCGCCGCCATGCACATGCAGGTCGATGAAGCCCGGCAGGATCAGCGGGACTTCATCGTCATTCCGCGGATCGGCGTGCGCGGTATCGATGGCGGTGATGCGCTGGTCGAAATGGATATCGCCGCGGACCCAACCGGTGTCGGTGAGCAGGCGGCCGTGCAGGGAGCGGGACTCGGTCAAGGCGGGGACTCGGCAATGATCACTTCGACGCCCAGCCGTTGCAGCCCTTCCAGGTACTCGGGCTCGATGCTGCCGTCGGTGATGATGGTATGGACCTGGTCCAGCCGCGCGATGCGGTGCAGGCTGACCCGGCCGAACTTGGAGGCGTCGGTCAGCACCACGATGCGGCGCGCGCGCTCGACCATGCGGTGGTTGAGGCTGGCTTCGGCCTCATGGTGGGTGGTGAGGCCGAACTGCAGGTCCAGGCCATCCACGCCCAGGAACAGCGTGTCGAAGCTGTAGGTGTTGAGGCTCGCCTCGGCCTGGGTGCCATGCAGTGAGAGCGACTGCTTGCGCAGCAGCCCGCCGGTGAGCAGCAGCTCCACCCCGGGCGCGTTGGCCAGCTCCCAGGCGATGTTGAGTCCGTTGGTCATGACCGTGACATCGCGATGCCCGCGCAGGTGCCGCGCCAGGGTCATCGTGGTCGAGCCGGAGTCGATGATGATGTTGTCGCCGGCCTTCACCAGCTTGGCCGCCTCGATACCGATACGGTCCTTCATCGGCAGGTTCAGCGCGTCCTTTTCATGGATGTCCTGTTCCTGCGGCGGCGTACGCACCAGCGTCGCGCCCCCGTGGGTGCGCGTGGCCAGCCCCTGCGACTCGATGTGGGTCAGGTCGGCGCGGATGGTGACCGCCGAGACCGCAAAGCGCGCCACCAGCTCGCTGACCTGCACGTTGCCGTGCTCGACCAGGGTCTGGAGGATCTGTTGGCGGCGCTGCCGGGTGTTTCGCATGGGGGCGATTCCGTTCGAAAGGGAAAGCCGAAGCTTACCGTTCCGAAAGCTCCTTGGCCTGCCGGGTTTCGTTATCCGCCCCTGAGCGGTTGCGATTGCAGGCCCGGGCATACTCGGCCAGGCGCAGCGCCACCTTGTGCTGGATCAGCGCCAACGGCGACGGCTGCAGCTCACCGGCCTTGATCGCCTTGAGCTGCTCGGGCATGAACTGGCTGAGCAGCATCTGCGGCGGCGCGTGCGCGGCGAGATTGGCGACCAGCGTGTCCAGCGCCGCCTGTACCGCCGGCTCGCCCCAGTAATAGCGGCTGCGGTCGCTGAGCGAGTACGCGCGCAGCAGGCGCAGTTCGTGTTCGTCGCCCTGGTAGTAGCTGCGCCAGCTGGCGGGCTTGTCGACCATGCAGCGGTCCAGCACCTCGATCAGATGCGAGCATTGCGCGGCGGGCAGCAGTTCGCGCTCGATCATCGCCAGCGCGAACACCGCCTCGCGGAACGCATAGGTCGCCGCCGGGCCGACTTTCAGGATCGCGAAGTGATCACGGACCAGTGCATGCAGGCCGGCTTCGGTCTGGTAATCGGTGGAGTGTGCTTCGAACACGATGCCCGGCTGCTGCTCGACGAAGGCCGACAGCTCCGCGGCGGCGGCCGGGTCGTAGTAGTGCACGCTGCTGTGGTCGAAATCCACGCCGGGCTGCACCACCATCGCGATCACGCGCTCCCAGGCCGGCAGCAGGTCCGGGGCGGAGAACGCCTCACGGTGAATTGCCAACGTGGTCGCTGCGGCCGCCGGCGTGGTCACCTGCAGGCCGCCGGCCAGCGAGGCTTCACCGCCGGGAATCGGTACCTCGGTGCCGATCACGTAGACCGGTGGCGGCAGCCCGTGCTCGGCCGCCGTGCGCTCGGCAATCCGCGCCAGTTCGGCCGAGCGTGCGGCGACGATGGCGTCCGGCAACGGGGTCGGGTCATCGGCGCAGGACATGCTGCAGTCCAGGTGGATCTTGTGGAAACCGGCGGCGACATAGGCGGCGATCAGGTCACGCGCGTTCGCCATCGCCGTTGCTGCCGGGCCCTTCTGCCAGGCGTTGGGACCGAGGTGGTCGCCACCGAGCACCAGCCGCTCGGCCGGGAAGCCGACATCGCGCGCCAGCTGCAGCACGTAGTCGCGGTACTGCGGCGGGGTCATGCCGGTGTAACCGCCGAACTGATCGACCTGGTTGGAGGTCGCCTCGATCAGCAGCAGGGTGTCGTAGCGCTGCGCGACCTGCATCGCCGCCAGCAGCACCTGCGCGTTGCTGCAGCACACGCTGTACAGCCCGACGGGGTGGCCCTGGCGATGGGCGGCGATCAACGATTGGACGGCGGACATGGCAACTCCAGTAACGGCGATGTTCAGGGGGAAGGGTGGTGCTGGCGCGCGAGCAGGGCCGCGCCCCGCGCACCGCCGGCATCGCCGAAGGTGGGCGGCAGGATCGGCGGCACGCGTACGCCGTCGAACAGGTAGGGCGCGATCGCGGCCGGCAGATCGCGGTACAGCTGCTCCAGTTTGGACAGCCCGCCGCCGAGCACGATCACGTGTGGGTCCAGCGCGAGGATCAAGCTGGCGAAGCTGTAGCCCAGTAGATCGCGGTGGATGACCAGCGCCTGCTGCGCGATGGCATCGCCGGCCTGCGCGTGTGCGACCACCTCGGCGGCATCCAGCGCGTCGCCACCGCGGCGTTCATGGATCATCGCCAGGCCGCTGCCGGACACGTAACGCTCCAGGCAGCCGCGCAGGCCGCAGCCACAGTCCAGCACCGGCAGGTCGTGGCGCTGCTGCAGCGTGGCGGGCAGGCTCCAGTGGCCCCACTCGCCGGCGATGCCGTTGTGCCCGGCGATCAGCCGGCCGCCGACGCAGAAGCCACCGCCCGCCCCCGTGCCGAGGATCGCCCCGAACATACTGGGGTAGCCTGCGGCGGCGCCGTCATGGGCTTCGGACAAGGCAAAACACTGCAGGTCATTGCCCAGCTCCAACGGGCGCTGCAGACGTGCCTGCAGGTCCGCACCGACCGTCTGACCGGTCAGGCTGGGCACGTTGGCACTGAGCTGGCGGCCGCTGACGCGATCACGCACGCCGGGCAGGCCGATGCCGACCCCCAGGCCGCGCTGGCCGAGTGCGGCGTCTGCCGCCTCGACCAGATCGACGATCGCCTGCAGGAACGCGGCGTAGTCGCGGGTCGGCGTCGCCACGCGTTGGCGGTGGTGCACCCTCAGCGTGGCGTCGCACGCGACCAGTTCGATCTTGGTGCCGCCGATGTCGATGCCGTACCAGGTCTGCATGCGTGCTCAGCCGTGGGGGTGGATGGTCACGCCCTGCACCACACGGTTGACCGTGCCGTCGGGGAAGGGATTGTCCGGGGTCATGCCGAGCGCGGCCGAACGCTGCAGCGCATAGCACTGCGGCACCAGCAGCCACAGCGGGGCCAGCCACGGATCCGGCAAGGCGGGTGCGGCGAGCACGAAGTCGCCGTCGGCGCGGTCCGCATCCTCCGGCCCGATCGACAGCACCCGCCCGGCGATGCCGTCGCGGCGCAGTTCGTTCAACAGGTCCTGCTCGTAACGGCGGGCCAGCGGCTGCGCGCTGCGCAGCATCACCACCAGGGTCTCGCCGTTGAGGGTGGACTTGGGCCCATGGCGGAACCCCAGCGGCGTATTGGCCAGCGCCAGCACGCGGCCGGCGGTGAGTTCGAGCACCTTCAGCGCGGCCTCGCGGGCAACCGCTTCGAGGGGACCGCTGCCGAGATAGATGACACGCGAATACGGCGCCTGGGCGAGGGTGGCCACCGCGCCATCCCAGGCATCCAGCGCACGCTCGCCCTGGCGGGCCAACGTGCGAAGACGCTCCAGGCGCGTTGCCCACGGGGCGCTGTCGAACGCACTCAGCGCGGCCAACAGCATGCAGCTCAGGCTGCTGGTCATGGCGAAGGCGCGATCACAGCTGGCCGGCGGCATCAGCAGCGACAACGTATCGCTGCGGCCGTGGCCACGCGTGGCGAGTTCGCCTTCGGCATTGCAGGTGATATCGACGAAGCGCGCGTGCTCCACCTGGTCGCGGACCAGATCCACCGCAGCCACGCTCTCCGGGCTGGAGCCGCTGCGCCCGAACGACACCAGCAGGGTCGGGCGGTCGCGGCGCAGGTACAGCGCCGGATGGGTCAGCAGGCTGGTGGTATGCACGGCGCGCACCTCGGCAGGCCACTGCGCATTGATCTGGTCGGCCACCATCTCGGCAATGAAGCCCGAGCTGCCGGCACCGGTGAAGATCACCAACTGGCTGGGATCGCGCAGGGCCTCCCCGAGGAAGCCATCGATGCGTACCTGCGCAGCCTCCAGCAGGCTGGCCAGCGCGGCCCACACGCGGGGCTGCTGGGCGATTTCTTCGGCGGTATAGGCGCCACCGAGGCGCTGCCACGTGGGCAAATCAGGGAGCAGAGAAGCGTCCATTCGCAATTCCTGTTGGGCGACCGCACCTTCTTCGTTTTCTTTCGAAATGTCAAATATCGAAAGATAAAGAAAAGGTCGGTGGGTCACAGTTTTCGCTGTTCGATCGGTGTCTGAACGCCATGGGTGGCCGTGGATGCCGCGCTGCACCAAGGTTTCAGGCGGCAACAAACGCGTATTCAGGTGGCGTTTGGAAAGTGTCGCGCCGCCACATCTTTCGTTTATGTTTAAATATCCTTCCTTTTTCTTTGCAATTTGTTGACATCTTTCGAGACCCTGCCCTAGAGTCGGCCGCACTGGTTTCAGTTTCCCGCTGACCGCGGGCTTGGGGGCAAGGTGGACTTCCGGTTTCGACGCACTGGTCTGACGATCGCACTGCTTACCGCAGTAGCTCTGGCTGCCACTGCCAACGCTGAGCCGGTGGGCAACCTGCGTGCGATCAGCGCCGCCCCCGCCAACGACGGCACCGCCGGCTGGACACTCAGCACGGATACCGGCGCCACCCTGCGCGTGGAGTTGCTGCGCGATGACGTGCTGCGTGTGCGCGCCGGCCGCAACGGCACGCTCACCGATGCCAGCGACAAGGCTGCCCCGATCGTACTGCCGCAGCCGGCCGCGAAGGTCGCCTTCGAGGTGGAGGAAGATGGCAACGAGGTGCGTATCCGTACCGACGCCCTGGTGCTGCGCATCCAGCGCCAGCCACTGCGCCTGTCGCTGGATCGCCGCGACGGCGAACGCGATGTCGCGTTGTGGCACGAACTGCAGCCGCTGGACCTGGACAAGGACCAGAGCGTGCAGGTGCTCTCCAGCGAAGGCGATGAGCACTTCTACGGCGGCGGCCAGCAGAACGGTCGCTTCGAGTTCAAGGGCCGCGAACTGGAGGTCTCGTATTCCGGTGGCTGGGAAGAAGGCGATCGCCCCAACCCGGCGCCGATGCTGCTGAGCTCGCGGGGCTGGGGCATGCTGCGCAACACGTGGAGCGACGGCACCTATGATCTGCGCCAGGCCGACCAGGCCACGCTGCTGCACCGCGAAGACCGCTTCGATGCGTACTACTTCGTCGGGCCCAGCCTGCACACGCTGCTGGACCGCTATACCACGCTGACCGGCCGCGCCGGCCTGCTGCCGCGCTGGGCGTTCTCCTATGGCGACGCCGACTGCTACAACGATGGCGACAACATCAAGAAGCCCGGCAGCGTGCCCGAGGGCTGGAGCGACGGCCCGACCGGCACCACGCCGGATGTGGTGGACAGCGTGGCCCGGCAGTACCGCGACCACGACATGCCCGGCGGCTGGATCCTGCCCAACGATGGCTACGGCTGCGGCTACAAGAAGCTGCCCGAGACCGTGCAGGGCCTGGCCAAGTACGGCTTCAAGACCGGCCTGTGGACCGAGAACGGCGTCGACAAGATCGCCTGGGAAGTCGGTACTGCGGGCAGCCGCGTGCAGAAGCTGGACGTGGCCTGGACCGGCAAGGGCTATCAGTTCGCGATGGATGCCAACCAGTCCGCGTTCAACGGCATCCTGAACAATTCCGACTCGCGCCCGTTCCTGTGGACGGTGATGGGCTGGGGCGGCATCCAGCGTTACGCGGTGGCCTGGACCGGCGACCAGAGCAGCAGCTGGGATTACATCCGCTGGCACATCCCGACCCTGATCGGCTCGGGCCTGTCCGGCATGGCCTACGCCAGTGGCGACGTGGACGCGATCTTTGGCGGCAGCGCTGAGACGTTCACCCGCGACCTGCAGTGGAAGAGCTTCACCCCTGTGCTGATGGGCATGTCCGGCTGGTCCGGCAATGCGCGCAAGCACCCGTGGTGGTTCGATGAGCCCTACCGCAGCGTCAACCGCGACTACCTCAAGCTGAAGATGCGCATGACCCCGTACATGTACGGGCTGGCACACGATGCGGCGACCAGCGGCGCGCCGCTGCTGCGCGCGCTGATGTGGGACTACCCGCAGGACCCGCAGGCCTATACCGAAGCACACAAGTACCAGTTCCTGCTCGGCCGCGAGCTGCTGATCGCGCCGGTGTACCGCAGCCAGGCCGCGAGCCGTGGCTGGCGTCGCGACATCCACCTGCCGCAGGGCCGCTGGATCGACTACTGGGACGGCCGCCAGCTGCTCGCCGGCGCCGAGGGGCGCTCGCTGGATCGCCCGGTCGACCTGGCCACGATCCCGGTGTTCGTGCGCGCCGGCGCGATCATCCCGATGTACCCGGCGATGCTCTACGACGGTGAGAAGCCGCTCGATGAAGTGACCTTCGATCTGTACCCGCAGGGCACCTCGCAGTACACGCTGTACGAAGATGATGGCGCCACCCGCCGCTATGAGAAGGGCGAATCGAGCACGCAGGCGATCACGGTGCAGGCCCCGGCACAGGGGACTGGCCCGGTGCAGGTGCGCATCGAGGCGGTGCAGGGCCAGTACGCCGGCCAGCTGCCGCAGCGCCGTTATGCGCTGCGCGTGCTCAGCCGCCAGCGCCCGGCGGCCGTGACGCTGGACGGCCGCGCGCTGCCGATGCTGGCCGATGCGGCGGCGTGGCAGGCCGCAGGCGAGGGCTGGTACTTCGATGCGGCCGAGCGCCGCGGCACCCTGCACGTACGCACTGCGCCGACCGACATCCGTCAGCCGCTCGCACTGCAGCTGGAGCTGCCGATCGCCGCCGCACCGGCCGACGATGCCTTCCCGGCCGCACCGGAACTGGGCCGCGCGCTGCCCTCCGACAGCCTGCTGGTGGTCAACCGCCCGGCCGAGGAGCAGGGCTACGAGATGGAGAAGGCCTTCGACGATGATCCGGCCACGTGGTTCCGCACCGTGCGCAACCAGGCGGTCAAGACCGGTGCGCACGAGTGGGTGCTGGGCTTCGGCGAACGCAAGCTGATCGACGGCATCGAACTGGCGCCACGCAACGACCAGCATTGGAAGAGCGGGCAGATCCGCGATTACGAAATCTACATGGCCGACAGCAATGGCGAGTGGGGTGAGCCGATCAAGCGTGGCCGCCTGACCCTGCAGCAAGGCATGCAGCAGATCGATTTCCCCGCCCATGCCGGCCGCCTGCTGCGCTTCCGCGTGCTCAGCACGCAGAACCCGGAAGGCGACGGTGCCAGCGCTGCTGACCCGATGGTGACCGCGGCGCAGGGCAGCGTGGCGCGTGCAGTGGATGCGCTGCAGCCGCGCGATGTCGGCCCGATCGTGCTGTCCACCTTCCACGTACTGGAGCATCCGCAGCCGGAGGGTCCCGCGCAGCAGCTGTATCTCTCCGCGCTGCCCATGCCGGCCCCGTTGAAGGCCAGCGTGGCTGCCGACCGCGCCTTCGGTGGGCAGGCGGAGATGCGCATGAACGGGCTGCATTTCCGCCGCGGCCTGGGCGTCAACGCCAGCAGCCGGATCGATCTGCAGCTGGGCGGCGGCTGGCGCCTGCTGCGCGCCGACCTGGGGATCGATGATCAGTGCCGCACCGCCGGCGGCATGCAGTTCCAGGTGTGGGGTGACGGTCGGCTGCTGTACGACAGCGGCCTGGTCAACGCACCCGGCGTGGTCAAACCGGAGCTGGACGTGCGCGGCCTGCAGCGGCTGAGCCTGCGCACGCTCGGGGCGCAGGGCGATCACCCCGCGCAGGTCTGTGGCAACTGGGCCAATGCCGCCCTGATCGGACAGGAGGGCGATACCGCCAGCATCGTGTCGCCGTAACCAAACCGCCCGTCGAACCACCGCTCTCTCCCGTTTCCCGTCTGCGGCCGTCTGGCCGCGGCACGGGGGACGTTTGCCCGAAAACACCCATCCACCGCCAGCCCCACGCTGCGGATCGAACAAGGAGCCAAAGATGTTGACCGAACGCCATCGCCATCGCCGCATCACCGCCACCCCCTTGTCCATCGCACTCGGCCTGGCCGTCGCGGTGGTCGGCAGTGCCAGCGCCCAGGACGCCGCGCCCGATACGAAAGCCACCGAGCTGTCGCGCATCGAGGTGACCGGCTCCAACATCCGCCGCAGTGATGTGGAAACCGCCTCGCCGGTGCAGGTGATCAGCAAGCAGGACATCGAGAACATGGGCGCGCGCACCCTGCTGCAGGTGCTCGACAACCTGCCCGCCGCGCGGCCGGGCCAGCAGGACTCGCGCTCGCTGTTCACCGGTTCGGATGGCGCCTCGCAGGCCAACCTGCGTGGCCTCGGCGCACAGGGCACGCTGGTGCTGCTCAATGGCCGCCGCCTGTCCTACTACGGCGCACCAGCCGGCTTCCAGACCCAGTTCGTCAACATCGATGCGATCCCCGCCGCGGCGATCGAACGCATGGAAGTGCTGACCGACGGCGCCTCGGCCGTCTATGGCACCGATGCGGTGGCCGGCGTGATCAACGTGATCACCAAACGCTCCTACCAGGGCGCGGAGATCAACCTCACCACGGACAAATCCTCGCGGATCAGCTCCTACGGCGAGCACCAGGGCAGCATCACCGCCGGCTTCGGCGATCTGGATGAAGACCGCTACAACGTCTACGCCTCGGTCAATCTGTACCGGCGCGATGCGATCCCGCTGAGCGACTTCTACGACAAGCGGCCCGACCAGTACTACGTCAACAACCCCAACTACCTGCCCAACCTGCGCCTGGGCACCGGCAGCAAGCCGGGCGAGTTCAACCCGGGCAGCTACTTCGCCTTCGATCCGGTCACCGGCCGCCGTGTGCAGGAGGCCGCGCCGGGCTGCAACAACGTGCTCACCAGCGAAGCGGCCGGCCCCCGCTGTATCTGGGAAACGTGGATGAACAACGAGATCGACGCCGGCGCCAAATCCGAGCGCAACACGGCGTACGTCAACGCGCACTTCCTGATCGGCGACAGCACCGAAGCCTTCGCCGAGGCCACCTACACCGACATCGACCTGACCGCCAACGGCGGTACGCCGCGCGCCTACGGCACCACCACCGGCAACCCGACCAGCTGGTTCTCGCGCAACACCGGCACCACGGTCAACCAGTTCCTGTATCCCTACCTGGGCCCGAACAACGAATACAACAACGCCTCGCCCGAACTGAAGGCACTGATGGGCGGCGTGGTCGGCCTGCAGTACCTGCTGCAGGACGTGGGCGCCAACCATTTCGGCCAGCGCAACACCGACCAGAGCTACCGCGTGGTGGCCGGGCTGCGCGGTGACATTGGCGACTGGAACTGGGAAACCGCGTTTGCCACGGCCGGCAGCCACTCGGTCACCTACCAGACCACCAACGTCAACCTGGCCGGCTTCGAGAAGGCCTTCGGCCCGTACTCGGTCGATCCGGGCACCGGCCGTGTGATCATTTCCGATCACCCGGCGTACAAGTTCGGTGAGATCAGCGAAGCCAACGCCGCCCTGATCCGTGAAGCATTCCCGACCTTCGACATCCAGTCCTGGACGCGCCTGCATACGCTGGACGGCAAGATCGAAGGCCCGCTGTTCCAGATGCCGGCCGGTGAAGTGCGTGCGGCCTTCGGCTTCAACGCCAGCCGCGAAACCTTCTACACCCCGGGCAACCCGGATGCAGCCAACGGCCTGATCACCCAGCAGGGCGGCTCGTGGTTCGACGGCAAGCGCAATACCTATGCGCTGTTCGCCGAGACGGTGGCGCCGCTCACCGAGAAGCTGGAGCTGGACGCCGCGCTGCGCGTGGACAAGTACCCGGACTTCAGCGCCAACCTGGCCCCGAAGATCGGCCTGAAGTACCAGATGTTCGATCAGCTGATGCTGCGCGGCACCTACTCCACCGGCTTCCGCGCCCCCAGCCTGGCCGAGTCCGGCAACGGTGGCGTGTTCGCCCAGTTGGGGGGCTACCGTGATGAAGTGCGCTGCAACGAGACCAACGCCATCGCCAACCTCCTGCTGCGGTCGCAGCGCGGCGGGGACGTCGACCTCGGCAACTCCCTGCTCAATACTGATTGCAGCCGCACGGTGGCGCGCATGACCCAGCCCAACCCGGACCTGAAGCCGGAGAAGGCCAAGATCACCACGCTCGGTTTCGTCTACGAGCCGACCCAATGGTTGTCGGTGTCGGCCGATTACTGGTTCATCTACCGCAGCAATGAAATCGTCGCCCCGGATTTCACCCGCGACGAAGACATCATTTCCTCCACGCGTTCGCCGATCACCGAAAGCGACCGCGCCAACCTGGCCGCCCTGGCGGCGATGTGCGCCGACCCGGCCAGCGGCGTGGCCTGTCCCGGCACGCTGCCCGGCTACAGCGTGGGCAACGTGGCCAGCGTGGTGGGCCAGTACAAGAACCGTGGCAAGACCTTGATCGACGGCTTCGACATCGATGCGCGCAGCCGATTCTCGCTGGGCGAGTGGGGCAACCTCAATATCGGTGTGGCCGCCACCATCGCCAACCGCAACCGCTCCTACCTGGATGATGAAAGCGGCTGGTACTACGGCGACCTGGTCGGCTATTACAACAACCCGCGGCTGCGCGCCACGTTGAACGCGGACTGGAGCTACAAACAGGTCACCACCAGTGTCTTCGTCAATTACGTGGGTGGCACCAAGTGGGCGCTGCAGCAGATCGACGAGGAGGACAACAACCCGCAGACCTGCACCGCCGGCTACCTGCCGGTGGAGCAGAGCAAGTGCGATGGCGCCCCGTCGTGGTGGACCGCCAACCTGAGCGTGGCCTGGCGCCCGGATGCGCATTGGAACGTCGGCTTCACCATCAAGAACCTGTTCGACCGCCTGCCGTTCTATGACCCGAACAGCTTCCTCGGCGATTCCAGCGATTACGCCACCATCTTCGGTCGCGGCTACAGTCTCACCGTCGGCTATAAGTTCTGATGCTTCCCCCGCGCCGGTCCCGGCCGGCGCGATCTTCACACGAGGTACTGTCCATGAAACGCAGAGAATTCATCGCCGCCAGCGCGGCCGTCGCCGCCACCAGCCTGCTGCCCAACACGCCCGCCTGGGCACGCGCGCGCAAGGTGCGGCTGGGCCTGATCGGCACCGGCATGCGCGGCCAGGTATTGCTGAAGGAACTGGTCCGCCGCGATGACGTGGAGGTGGTCGCGCTGTGCGACATCGAGCCGATCATGCTCAAGCGCGGCATGGACATGGTGGCCAAGGCCGGCAAGCCGGCGCCCAAGGCGTACGGCCAGGACGGCGACGTCAACGCCTGGAAGCGGCTGATCGAGCAGCGCGGCCTGGACGGCGTGATCATCGCCACGCCCTGGGAATACCATGCACCGATGGCGATCGCGGCGATGCAGGCCAAGGTCGCGGTGGGCTGCGAAGTGGTCGCCGGCATCACCCTGCAGGACCACTGGGACGTGCTCAAGACCCAGCTGTCCACCGGCACGCCGTACATGCTGCTGGAGAACGTCTGCTATCGCCGCGATGTGATGGCGGCGCTGCAGATGGTGCGCCAGGGCTTGTTCGGGGAACTGGTGCACCTGCAGGGCGGTTACCAGCACGACCTGCGCGGGGTGAAGTTCAATTCCGGCGATCCCAGCCAGCCCTATGACAGCGGCGTGGAGTTCGGTGCCAAGGGCTGGTCCGAAGCACGCTGGCGCACCGAGCATTCGGTGAAGCGCAACGGTGAGCTGTACCCCAGCCACGGCATCGGCCCGTGTGCGATGTACACCGGCATCAACCGTGGCAACCGTTTCACCCACATCAACGCGTTTGCCAGCAAGGCGCGTGGCCTGCACGAGTACACCGTGGCCAAGAGCGGGGGCACCACCCACCCCAGCACCAAGGTGGCCTTCAAGCTTGGCGACATCGTCACCACCACCCTGGCCTGCGAAAACGGCGAAACCATCCTGCTGCAGCACGACACCTCGCTGCCGCGCCCGTACTCGATGGGCTTCCGCGTGCAGGGCACCAAGGGCCTGTGGATGGATGTGAACCAGTCCATCCACATCGAAGGCCGCAGCCCGCCGCACAAGTGGGAACCGTTCCAGGCCTACCAGGACCAGTACGAGCACCCGCTGTGGAAGCAGCATGCCGCTACCGCTGCCAGCGCCGGCCACGGTGGCATGGACTGGTTCGTCATCCATGCCTTCGTGGAAGCCCTCAAGGCCAAGGCACCGATGCCGATCGACATCTACGACGCGATCACCTGGAGCGCGATCACGCCGCTGTCCGAGCAGTCCATCGCGAACAGCTTCCAGACGCTGGAATTCCCGGATTTCACCGCCGGGCTGTGGAAACAGCGCAAGCCGATCTTCGCGTTTGATGGAACGTACTGAGGAAGGTTGACGTTCAACGGCCGGTACCGATGCGTACCGGCCATTCCGTGCGCGTGTTCACCCGGTCGGCCAGGCGATGGCGCGGCCCAGCCTGGGCGCGGTCAGCGCAGGCAAAGCAATGAACACGGGGAAGTGGCGAGGATGGTGCGCCCGGAGGGATTCGAACCCCCGACCAATGGCTTCGGAAGCCACTACTCTATCCGGCTGAGCTACGAGCGCGTTGTGTCCTGCGTCCCGCCGGGCCGCCTGATGGGGCCACGGACCGCCAAAGCGGCGCGGGAGGAGCATTCTATCCGTAAACGCCGCGCAGGTCTGCCCCCTGTACCGATGCGCGGGGCGGCGGCGCGCCCGGCCAGCCCAGGCGGTATCCTTTACCGATGGCTTACGAACGTTTTGAAGCGCCCGAGGCGGCGCCCCCGTCGCGCTGGCGGCACTACTGGAAGTTGATGCGCGCCGACCGCCCGATCGGCACCCTGCTGCTGCTCTGGCCCACCTGGTGGGCGCTGTGGCTGGCCTCCGGCGGGCTGCCGCCGCTGTGGACGCTGTTCGTGTTCACCGCCGGCGTCTGGCTGACCCGCTCGGCCGGCTGCGTGATCAACGATTACGCCGACCGCTGGCTGGACCCGCACGTCAAGCGCACCAAGGACCGCCCGCTGGCCAGCGGCGCTGTCTCCGGCCGCGAGGCGCTGGCCCTGTTCGCCGGGCTGATGATCGTCGCCTTCGCCCTGGTGCTGACCCTGAACTGGCTCACCATCGGCATGAGCTTCATCGGCGTGTTCCTGGCCGCCAGCTACCCCTACCTCAAGCGCTACACCCACCTGCCGCAGGTCTATCTCGGCATGGCCTTCGGCTGGGGCATCCCGATGGCCTTCGCCGCGGTGCAGGGCGAGGTGCCGGTGATCGGCTGGCTGCTGTATGGCGCCAACATCCTGTGGTCCACCGCGTATGACACCTGGTACGCCATGGTCGACCGCGATGACGACCTGAAGATGGGCTCGCACTCCACCGCGATCCTGTTCGGGGATCTGGACCTGGTCATCCAGGGCATTCTCTATGCGCTGTTCCTGGGCACGATGGCGCTGGTCGGCCTGCGCGCCGGGCTGGGGGTCTATTACGGCGTCGGCGTCGGCGTTGCCGCAGGGTTGATCGCCTACGAGTTCTGGATCGCCCGCAAGCGCGAGCGCGATCCGTGCTTCAAGGCCTTCCTGCACAACAACTGGGTCGGCGCCGCGCTGTTCGCCGGCATCGCGGTATCGCTGGCGCTGCGCTGAGGGCACCCGACCCACACACTACGACCATTAGGCGACTGACAGCGCTGCGGCCAGCGCCCAGAATCCCTCCCATCGAATGATCGGGGAGGGCGGGGCAATGAGCACATCGACGGTGGTGCAGGACGGCTGGATGGCGCGCGCGGCACTGCGCTCGGCCGCCTGGGCGGAAAAATGGTTCCCCGATGCCTATGTGTTCGCGGTGCTCGGCGTCGTCATCGTCGCGGCCGCCGCGATGGGCTTCGGTGCGACCCCGCAGGCCACCGCCACCGCCTTCGGCGAGGGCTTCTGGAGCCTGATCCCCTTCACCATGCAGATGGCCTTCGTGGTCATCGGTGGCTATGCGGTCGCCACCGCACCGATCGTGGCGCGCTTCATCGAGCTGCTGGCCCGTGTGCCCAAGACCGGCCGTGGCGCGGTGGTCTATGTCGGCCTGATCAGCATGCTGGCCTCGCTGCTCAGCTGGGGTTTCTCGCTGGTATTCGGCGGCCTGCTGGTGCGCGCACTGGCCCGTCGCGAAGCACTCAACATGGACTACCGCGCCGCCGGCGCCTCGGCCTACCTTGGCCTCGGCGCGGTCTGGGCGATGGGCCTGAGCTCTTCGGCTGCCCAGCTGCAGGCCAACCCGGCCAGCATGCCGCCCGGACTGGTCGAGATCACCGGCGTGCTGCCCTTCACCGAGACCATCTTCCTGTGGCAGTCGATCGCGCTGACATCCGCGCTGATCCTGGTGTCGCTGCTGATTGCCTGGCTGACCGCACCCGGCGCCGCCACCGCGCGCACCGCCAAGGACTTCGAAGGCGCTGCCCGCGCCGAGGCCGAGCCGCTGCAGCCGCGCACCCGCCCCGGCGAGTGGCTGGAGTACAGCCCGCTGCTGACCGTGCTGCTCTCGCTGCTCGCGTTCGGCTGGCTGTTCGGCGAGTTCGCCAGCAAGCCGGTGGTGACCGCCATCGCCAACCTCAACACCTACAACTTCCTGTTCATCTCGCTCGGCCTGCTGCTGCACTGGCGCCCGCGCAGCTTCCTCAATGCGGTGGCCAAGGCCGTCCCCAGCACCACCGGCGTGCTGATCCAGTTCCCGCTGTATGGTGGCATCGCGATGATCCTCACCCACGCCACCGGCAGTGGCGATGAGACCCTCGCGCATCGCCTGTCCACCCTGTTCGTGCATATCGCTACCACCGACACCTTCGCGCTGGTGATGGGCGTCTACTCGGCGGTGCTCGGCTTCTTCGTGCCCTCCGGCGGCGGCAAGTGGATCATCGAAGCGCCGTACGTGATGCAGGCGGCCAACGAACTCAAGGCCCACCTGGGCTGGGCGGTACAGGTCTACAACGCTGCCGAGGCGCTGCCGAACCTGATCAACCCGTTCTGGATGCTGCCGCTGCTGGGCGTGCTCGGCCTGAAGGCGCGCGACATCGTCGGCTTCACCTTCATCCAGCTGCTGGTGCACATCCCGCTGGTGCTTGGCCTGCTGTGGCTGCTCGGCATGACGCTGACCTACGTGCCGCCGGTGATGCCGTGATCGTCATCTGCGCGTCATCTCCACCCGCAGGATCGGGGATGCCCTGTTCAGTCACGCTCCGGGGCGTTTGGGGGATGGTGGCATAAGGGAATTCGAACCGTTCATATGCGGGCCAACGCTTACTGCGACATGGGGTTTGTACCTGCAGAAAACGTTGGCGTGGAGACGTTGACGAATTCGTATACAAACCCCCACACGTCGTTAACCTCGCGCTGCAGAGGATGGCCCCGACCGCGACATTCCGTTTGCGGCGACCGGAGAATCGAAATGGCTCAGCAGAACCAGCAGAACCCGAATCAGCGCGGTGAGCAGCAGGAAAGTGGTCGCGGCCAGCAGCAGCAACAGCAGCAGGAACAGCAGCAGCGCAACCAGAACCAGCAGCAGGGCGCCCAGCAGGACGAGGAAGAGTGAGCCCAGCCGGCTGTTATGGGAACTGAAGCCCCGCTCCGGCGGGGCTTCGTTCGTCTGCGGCCTGCTCAGGCCGAGCGCAGGTGCCAACCCAGTGCTGCGTCTTCCACAGTCGCGCCAGGCACCACGTCATGCAGCACCACGCGGAGGCCACGCGCATTCGGCAGCACTTTCTGCTCGGGGAACCAGCGGCGCGTCGCATCGACCACGATCAACAGACCTTCGTCATCGCCGAGGGGTGCGAAGTGCGGCGTGGGCTGTGACAGCGGCTCCAGCCCGAACGCCGCTTGGGCCTTTGCCTGCACCTCAGCCACGTCTTCAGCGGGCAGGCCGACCTCGCTGATGCAGGTCATCTCGCTGCCATGGAACGCGCCCTGGCGTTCGCCGGCAGGCAGGCGCCGCCGCGCGATCAACTCCAGGACCAGCCCGTCCGGCCCCGTGAAATAGATCGACTCCGAATCCCAGCGGCCATCGAAGGTGAAGTGGTCATGGCCCTTCAGATCGCGCTGCAGGGTGGCGCGTGCTTTCAGCCAGTCGGTGGCCGCTTCGAATCGATTGGCTGGGACGTTGAAGGCCAGGTGCACACCGCCGACCGGGTTCGATCCTGCGGGTTGCAGCTGCAGGGTGCTCCAGCCGATGCGCACGGCCGAGCCCTCAACCGGCAGCTGAAGTTCATCGCGGAAGTACGCCACGGTGGCGGCGACATCGGACACGGGAAGATCGATCTGGTGGATACGCATGATGGTGGGAGTCTCGCGTAAATACATCGACATTCTGCCGCAGCTGCGTGTGCTGCGGCGATGAACGCGATGAAACATGCACCCGCTGCGAGGGCCCATCACCGGGCATTGCCGATGCGTTTGCTACAACCCGCTGTAGAAGCCGGCACGCACCACCGGCGCATCACACACCGCTATCAGAGGAGTACTCCCGCGATGGGCATGCTGGTCGATGGAACATGGCAGGAAGGCACCGCGGGTGCCGCTGACAAGGACGGTCATTTCAAGCGCGAGGAATCCACCTTCCGCGATTGGTTGAGCGCTGACGGCAGCGCTGGCCCGAATGGCGAGCCTGGTGTCAAAGCCGCGCCTGGGGAGTTTCGCCTGTATGTGAGTCTCGCCTGCCCGTGGGCACACCGCGCGCTGATCATGCGCGCGCTGAAAGGCCTGGAAGATATGATGCCCGTGTCGGTGGTCAACTGGCACATGGGTGATCAGGGCTGGACCTTTGAGCCCGGCCCGCAGGTAACGCCGGAGCCCGAACGCGGTGCACGCTATCTGCATGAACTGTATGCCGCCGCCAAACCGGGAATGACTGGCAAGGTGACCGTGCCGGTGCTGTGGGATCGGGAGCGTGGGACGATCGTCAGCAATGAATCGGCGGACATCATTCGCATGTTCAACACTGCCTATGACGGGTTGGGTGCGAAGGCCGGCGATTTCTATCCGATTGCGCTGCGCACCGGGATCGATCAGGTCAACGAGCGTGTGTACGCGACCGTCAACAACGGTGTGTACAAGGCGGGCTTTGCGTCAACGCAGAAGGCCTATGAGGAGGCTGTTGGCCCGTTGTTCGATTCACTCAGCTGGTTGGACGAGCGCCTTCAGCAACGCGAGTGGCTGGTGGGCGATGCCATGACCGAAGCCGATATCCGTCTGTTCACCACCTTGATCCGCTTCGATTCGGTGTACTACGTGCACTTCAAGTGCAACGTGCGGCGCATTGCGGACTTCGCCGGTCTGCATGCGTTCGTGGCGCGGATGATGGCGATTCCCGAGGTGGCGGATACGGTGAATTTCGAGCACATCAAGCACCATTACTACGGGAGCCATCGACATCTCAATCCGTCGGGGATCGTGCCGGTGGGGCCGGAATGGGGTTACTGAGGCCACCGCTCGGTGGCCGTGTCCAACCCTGCCAGGGGGGACCGGCTTGCCCGTAAGTTCTTTCAAATGCACTCAACAGCTTCAGCTCTAAAGTGGATGAGCGGTTGTCCTATCGCTACTTGGTGGCAGTTCAGGTGGCTGCACTCGTGAGCTGACCAGCCAGAAGGTCCGCACTATCTCCGTACGGTGGACTTGGAGTTTACTTGGCACCCAGCAGACAGGATCTAGTATCTGTCCCATGTTGCCCACACCGTTGGCCGAACACGGACTGCTGCGTTTACGGTGGGTGGAGTACTGGTAGAACATGCCATTGGCGAAACGGAAGCCGGTGTCCCGTGCCGGGTCGTCGTTCTTCTTCCCCGTGCAGCTCTGAACGCGATCCGGTGTTCTTTGGATCAACCTGCCGCTGTCCTTCGTGGTGTCGAACCAGAGTTCAGTGCAACTGGACGTATCGATGGCTTGGGCAGCCTGGGAAATACAGAGCGCGGCGACCAGTACCGACAGCGGTACACCGGATCGAACGCCCGAAGCAGGTGGTGATTTGGGAGGGTGCAGGATCACGCTCGATCATGGGTTGGGTCAGCAAGAACAGCATTCTTGCGTGCAGTGCGTGCCGTCTCAATGCAATTTGTACGAAATACAACTCGCTGGCGGCATCAGGCGATGATCCAGGGGGGTTGAAGGCTCATGAATAAGCCATTGGCATCTCAATCCGTCAGGGATCGTGCCGGTGGGGTCGGAGCGGGCTTACTGACGCAGCTGCCAATCCGTTATCGAGCCGGTTTCAGGATCACCACGGGAATGGACGTCAGTAACTGCTCAAACTGCTGGCGTTGCTCCGTGTCCATCTCCCGGAAAGGAATGGGCATCGCGCCGCCCTCCAGCAGTTCGATGAGGTAGGCGGCCTGTAGCCGCTGGACGCGCTTGACCTGGTCCCAGGTTCGCGAGGCAGTAATGCCCTTGCTTGTCCGCGAGATGCCTGCCGCACTGAGGACGAACAGGCAGCGACCAACGCGGAGCATCTTCCAGGCAAAGATCGGCGGGACCACAATGGCCAGGACGACCTTCTGCATGATCGGCCAGTTCCACGGGTTGGCAGGATGGGTCTGCGCGTTCCCGGTCGCCATGTCCATCGCGATGACGTCATGCAGCAGCTGCCGGTATTCAGCGAGCTGGTATGACACGTCAATCTCGATGCGCGAGTGCGGGTGCTCCATACGGACTCCAGTCCACCTTGGTCGTTGAATCATAGCGGCCTGTGCATGGTCGCCTGTGGCTATCGCAAGGTGCCCGTACATGGCGCCAATATTGATTCATGCAATCGGTGGGGCGTCGATGAGTGCCTTAGTCGCTGTCGGCATTGCGTCAGTCCGGAAGCGTTCACTTCCGTGTTGGCCGCGGAACGACTAGCACTGAGCGACCCCACCCCGATCCAACTGCCGATACCCGATCGCCTCCGCCACATGCGCGGTCGCGATGTCCTGCGCATGCCCCAGATCCGCCAACGTCCGCGCCACCCGCAGGATGCGATGCATCGAGCGCGCCGACAGCTGCAACCGTTCCACAGCATCCTCCAGCAATTGCTGATCCTCCGGTGACAACCGGCAATGCTCGCTCAGCTCGAACGGCAGCAACTGTGCATTGGCCTTCCCGCTGCGCAACAGCTGCACTTCCCGAGCGGCCACCACACGGGCACGAACACTCGCGCTGTCCTCGCCGAGCGGGGCGTCATCACGCAGCTCGCGCGGGTCCAGCCGCGGCACTTCCACATGCAGATCGATGCGGTCCATCAACGGGCCGGAGACCCGCCCGCGGTAGCGGCGGATGACCTCGTCGGTGCAGAGACAGCGCCCGCTGCGATCCCCGGCCCAGCCACAGGGGCAGGGGTTCATCGCCGCAACGAGCTGAAACCGCGCAGGAAAACGCTCGGTACGCGCAGCGCGGCTGACGACGGCAACCCCGGATTCGATCGGCTCGCGCATGACCTCCAGCGCGTGTCGACTCCACTCCGGGAGTTCATCCAGGAACAAGACGCCGTTGTGCGCCAGCGATATCTCGCCAGGGCGAGGATGCGAGCCGCCCCCGATAAGCGCGACCGCGCTGGCTGTGTGGTGCGGCGCTCTGTAGGGCCGCTGTCTCCAGCGCCCCGCATCAAGGCCCTGGCCACTGCAGGAGGCGATGGTGGCCGCTTCCAGTGCTTCAAGCTCGCTGGCCGCGGGCAGGATGCCGGGCAGGCGCGAGGCCAGCAGGGTCTTTCCGCAGCCGGGCGTGCCGAGCAGCAACAGGTGATGCCCGCCGGCCGCCGCCACCTCCAGCGCCCGGCGCGCCTGCAGCTGGCCGCGCACGTCGCGCAGGTCGGGAATGCCGGCCGGGAGTGGGTCAGCCGCCACGGCAGGTGGCAGCGTGCCGCTCTCAAGGGCGCTGCAGACCTCCAGCAGGGTGCGGGCGACGCGTACGTCGGCGTGCTGGGCCAGCGCGGCTTCCTCGCTGTTCGCGGCGGCCACGATGAGGCTGCGACCGTCCCGGGCGGCAGCGATCGCCGCAGGCAGGACGCCGTCGACACCGCGCAGTTCGCCGGTCAGGGCCAGTTCGCCGAGGAACTCGTACTTGTCCAAGGACTGCGCATCGATCTGGCCACTGGCGGCGAGAATGCCCAGCGCGATGGCCAGATCGAATCGCCCACCCTCCTTGGGCAGATCGGCCGGGGCCAGGTTGATGGTGATGCGCCGCTGCGGAAACTCGAAGCGTGCGCAGATCAGGGCGGCGCGCACGCGGTCGCGCGATTCCCGCACGGCGGCGGCCGGCAGCCCCACGATCTGGGTATGCGGCAACCCGCCGGACAGGAATACCTCGATCCTTACGGCCGGCGCTTTGACGCCGGCACGGGCACGGCTGTGCACCAGTGCAAGGCTCATGCGGTTGTTTCCGGGGTCTGCGGCATGCCAAGCACAATGGCAGCACACGGAGCACCTGATCCATCAGCACTTGCCGCGCCGTGGGGTAGGCAAGCACCGCCCCCGTGTCCGGCACTGCCGCTAGACTGGATGCCCCCACGCACTACGCCGCCGAACACCATGGATATGCACCACCGCTCCGGCCCCATCGAACTGGTCGCCATCGATATGGACGGGACCCTGCTTGATCCGTCCCACACGCTCACGCCCCGGGTGATGCAGGCCATCGCCCGCGCCCGCGCGCAGGGCGTCCAGGTGGTGCTGGCCAGCGGCCGTCCGGTGTCGGGGATGGCGCCGTTCCTGCAGCAGTTGGGGATCGAGAGCGAGCAGGACTATTGCATCGCCTGCAATGGCGCCGTGGTCCAGAACATCGGCAGCGGCCAGCGCGTCATCGAGTTTCCGCTGAGTTTCGAGGACTTCGTGTTCTGTGAGCGGATCTCACGCGAGCTCGGTATCCACTTCCAGGCGCTCGATGGCCGCCGCATGTACACGCCCAACCAGGACATCAGTATCTACACGGTGGCCGATTCGCACCTGTCGAATGTGCCACTGTCGTATCGCCGGGTGGCGGACATGGACCCGGCGATGCAGTTCATCAAACTGATGATGATCGATGAGCCGGACGTGCTGGATGCGGCCATCCAGCGCCTGCCGTCGGAGCTGACCGACCGCTTCGCGGTGCTCAAGAGCGCGCCGTTCTTCCTGGAAGTATTCGATCACCGGGCCGGGAAGGGGCCGAGCCTGGAGAAGCTGGCCGCGCATCTGGGCGTGGACCGGGCCAACGTGATGGCGGTCGGCGACCAGGAGAACGACCTGACCATGCTGCAGTTCGCCGGGACCAGCGTCGCCATGGGCAACGCGATTCCGGCGGTGAAGCAGACGGCGCGCTTCGAGACGGCGAGCAACGCCGAGGATGGCGTAGCGTTGGCGATCGAGCGGTTCGTGCTGCAGGACGTGTAAGAAACGCGCCGTCCGAGACTGGCTTATTCGCGAGGCGCAGCGGCCCCACGCGCTTCCAGCTCGGCCACCACCTTCTCCAGCGCCTCCAGCTTCTCGCGGGTGCGCAGCAGCACGGCACGCTGCACGTCGAACTCCTCGCGGGTCACCAGGTCCAGCTTGCCCAGCCCGGCCTGCAGCGCGGTCTTGAAAGTAGCCTGCAGTTCTTCGCGCGACTGGCGCAGGCCCGGGGGGACCATATCGCTCAGGCGACGGGCGAGGTCATCGAGGTGGTTGAGGTCGATCATGCTGCGGCTCCGCGGGGTATGTGCCAAGGATAAGCCGCCACGCTGCCGGCGGCACGGACTGCGCGCATCGCGTTCACCGGCGGACAGGCGTTATCCTCGCAGCCTGGAACACAGGAGTGCAGACGGATGAAGATGGTCATGGCGGTGGTCAAGCCGTTCAAGCTCGACGACGTGCGCGAAGCGCTGGCCGAGCGCGGCGTCACCGGGATCACGGTCACCGAGGTCAAGGGCTTCGGGCGGCAGAAGGGCCACACCGAGCTCTACCGCGGGGCGGAGTATGTGGTCGATTTCCTGCCCAAGGTGAAGATCGAAGTGGCCGTCGTCGACAACCAGGTCGAGGAGGTGGTGGAAGCCATCGTCAAAGCCGCCGGCACCGGCAAGATCGGTGACGGCAAGGTCTTCGTGTACGACCTGGGCAGCGTGGTGCGCATCCGCACCGGTGAGCTGGACGCCGACGCGCTGTAACGCGCGCCGGCTTTCCCGGGGGCACCCGCGATCAGGCGTGGCCCTTGAACCAGCGGTAGAAGCGCTTCCAGGCCACGCGCACGCCGGCCACCCAGCGCGGGTCGGCCACCTGGGCCGCCTCGGAAGCGCTGGGGCGCTCGCCGGTCAGGCGCTGGCGCATCTTCAGCAGGTTCTTCATGTCGCTGCGGCGCAGCTGGCGCGAGACCGGGTGCACCGGCAGCCAGCGCGGGCTGCGCCAGGCCGAGGTGAAGTCCACCAGCACCGGCACGCCCCCGCTGACCATCACGTTGGTGCCATGCAGATCGTTGTGGGTGATGCCGGCGGCATGCAGGCGGGTGAGCGCGTACTGCAGTTGCTCGAAGACCTCGATGCCGACCGACTGGGCCGCGCTCAGGGTCTGGCCGGGAATGAACTCCATGCCCAGCGCGAGGCCACCGATGGTGCCGAGCAGGGCCGGGGCGTGCTTCCAGCCGCTCAGGCACTGCAGGATGCGCGCTTCGCGGGGGACCAGCAGGCGCGCGATCGGCGACAGCGGGGTGCCGCGATACCGGGTGTAATCCTTGACCACTGCGGGCTGGCCATTGAGGCAGGTGCGGTAGACGTCAGGTTCCAGGAGGCGTTCACCGCGCTTGAGCAGCTCGGCGGGGGCGGTGTCATCGACACACGGGGCAACAATTGTGTTCATAGGGGTCTGTGCGACCCGGCGGTCGGCGCAATGCGTCAGGCGTACCGGTGCTGCTTACTGTGGGGAACTAAAGATTTCGTTAATTTTAGTACTCGCCAGTACACGAATCCAGATGATGTCGGAGAAATGTCGTAGCCCAGCGTGGAACAGTTCGTCACGCTGAAGCGGACAATCTTGTATCGATTGGAAGAATTTCGTTTTCAATCAGCGGGTTGGCTGCCATTGCTGGAGAGTGCAGGGCAGGCACGGCTGCCGTGCGCCCCGTGCAGGAGGCCGTTCGACGGACCTCAGGCGCTCCGCGCGCCCGCCTGCTCCCAGCGCAGGCAAGCACCCGCAGGCTTCCGCTGGGGGGACCGTTGAGCCACGCCGCGCTGAACATCGCTCAGCCCATGCTTGACCGCGACGCAGGCGCTGCCGACCATATGCTGTTGCTCGCGACATCGGCGGCCGCCCCTCTCCGGCACGTCCCCGCCTTCTGCCGCCCTTTCGATGCCGGTCGCTACCGTGCATCGCCCCCACCATTTCGGGTCCGGCCATGCCGGAGGAAGACTGATGATCAAGATCGTGCTGGCAGGGCTGTTCATCGCCTGCGTGCTGTACATCCATTACCGCGGCAAGGTGCGCGCGCGCTGGTCGCGCCAGCTGCTGGACCACTCCAGCTTCATGGCCCCGATCAACGTGATCATGTACGCGTTCTCGAAGGTGCCGACCACGCCGTTCCTCGACCCGGCCAAGGAATTTCCGCAGCTCGAGCCACTGCGCCAGAACTGGCAGATGATCCGCGACGAAGCACTGGCCCTGCGCGATGCCGACAAGATCGCCGCCTCCAGCACCTTCAACGATGCCGGCTTCAACTCGTTCTTCCGCCGCGGCTGGAAGCGCTTCTACCTGAAGTGGTACGGCCCGTCGCACCCGTCGGCCAAGGCGCTGTGCCCGAAGACCACCGCGCTGCTGGAATCGCTGCCGGACGTGCGCGCGGCGATGTTCGCCCAGCTGCCCTCCGGCAGCGAACTGCGCCCGCACCGGGATCCCTTCGCCGGCTCGCTGCGCCTGCACCTGGGCCTGGCCACGCCGAACGACGACGCCTGCTACATCGACGTGGACGGCATCCGCAAGAGCTGGCGCGATGGCGAGTGGATGATGTTCGATGAGACCTACATCCACCACGCGCACAACGAAACACCGGACGACCGCGTGATCCTGTTCTGCGATATCGCCCGCCCGCTGCGCTTCGGCCTGCCGGGCCTGTTCAACCGCGCGGTGGCCTCCACGCTGCTGGCCGGTGGTGCTTCGCCGAACCTGCCGGGTGACCCGACCGGTGGCGTCAACAAGGCCTTCGGCAGCGTCTACAAGGTGCGCCTGAAGGCCAAGGCCCTGCGCGAGCGCAGCGTGGTCGCCTACCAGGTGATCAAGTGGGGCCTGGTGGTGGCGGTGATCGCGGGGATCTGGGCGATCTGAGCCGTTGGTTTGATGGGGTTGCCGGCCAGCGGCCGGCACTACCAGGCATAAAAAACCCGCGCTGTTGCCAGCGCGGGTTTTTTGTTGCCGCATCCTATACCGGTAGGTGGCCCCCGGTGGTGGGGCCCCCCTGGCTAACCCCCTAAGGGGGGCCCCC